>JAITEW010000012.1 GCA_031281855.1 Treponema sp. | reverse complement strand
GGGGTATGGACCCGGAATACAAGCTCCCATTTGCCGTCCGCAACCCCCCGGACGCCGAAGGAAAAATCTTCCGCAGGGATCTGCAAAGGGATTTGCGCTGCTGTCAGAAAACGGTTAAGCGGATCTTTTGGCTCAGGCATCCAGCCGGCAAGGACGCAGAGGCGGCGGAAATCCTCAAAACCTTCCGGCGCTGTCCCGCTTTGGCTGCCGGAGCCTGGTGCAAAGGGATCCCCGTCGGCAGCGAAGGCCAGCTTCGATCCCAGCGCCACCCCGATGCGGCGGCTTTTGGAAAACCAGTACCTACTGCCGGTTTCGGATTTTACTTTTTTCCAGTCCCTGCTGAAGGCCATGGATATCCCGGCCCTCAGGCTGGGGTAGCTCCCCCAGCCTGCAAGGAAGAAACGCCGGGCCGCTTCTTCGGGATAGAAGGCGGCAACAGCCGTTCCTGTCCGTTCCAAAATCCGGGCGGCGTCCCTGCCGTCAAGGCCCTCAAGGGAGATTGCTTCCAGAAGCTGCCGCCCTTCCTTTACGTCCGCCCAGAGGTATACCCTGGCCCCAGGGGGCAGGACGCTGAAATCAGGGCCTTCTGCGGACGGCGAAGCTTTGGGGGCAGTGGCGCAGGAAACCAGGGCCAAAGCCCATAAGGCGGCCTGCAAACCCTTAAGCTTTTTCAATTTTGACCTGCCAGGTTTCGTCCCCCGCGTCTATGCCGGTCATTCCCCCGGTTTCCCCCCATTCGGTCCTGACTGCCAGAATCTCGGCAGTCGCGAATTCGGCGAAAGCGTCCCAGGACTCCTTGAGCTTTTGGGAGCCGAAAAGCTTCAGCGTTATGCGGTCCGTAACCTCAAGGCCCGAGTCCTTCCTGAGATTCTGCACCCCACGGATAAGATCGCGCACGTCACCTTCGCGGGAGAGTTCAGGGGTGATTTCGGTATCAAGGCCCACGGTCAGGGTTCCTTCGTTAAGGACCTTGAGGTTCGCCTTTTCAAGGCGCCGTATGTCCAGCTTCTCTGCGGTGATCTCCACAGTACGGCCTCCGGCCTCAATGGAAAGGATCGCCCCGTCCAGAAGGCCCTGGATCTCGGCCTGGCTTAAAGCGGCGATCCGTTCAGCGGCGGCTTTCATGTCCTTCCCCAGTTCTTTGCCTAAAAGGCGGAAATTGGCCCTTGCCTCGTATTCCACCAGGTCTTCCTCGTTATCCCTGAAGATCACGTTTTTCACGTTAAGCTCTTCCCTGATAATCTCTTCCATCTCCAGGAGGACTTTTTTTTCTTCAGCGTTACGGGTCACCAGTTCCACGGTCTTGAGGGGCTGGCGCACTTTAAGGTTGTACTGGGATCTGAGGGACCTGCCCATGGACACGGCGTGCTGCACTGCGGCCATTCTGAACTCCAACTCCCGGTCGCGCCGTTCTTCCCTTGGGAGCGGGTAATCCGCCAGATGCACCGATTCGGGATCGCCCGGGGTCCGGAGATTTTGCCAAATAGCGTCGGTGATATAAGGCATAAAAGGGGCGGCAACTCTGACGAGGCTTTTGAGGACATCGTAGAGCGTGCCGTAGGCGTCCATCTTGTCGGCGTCAGAGGACCCTTCGGGCCCGGCGCTCTTCCAGAAACGGCGCCGGGAACGGCGGATGTACCAGTTGTTGAGGAGATCGATAAATTCCAGAATCGGGTCCACCGCCCGGGAAAGATCGTAGGCGTCCAGGGCGGCGCCGGTTTTTTCCGCAAGGCTCTCTGCCGCTGAAAGTATCCATTTGTCCAGAGGGTTAGAGGGGTTCTCCGGAGCCCCGGCGGGGCTTACTTTGTCGATATTCGCGTAAGTAACAAAGAAGCTGTAGGCGTTCCACAGAGGGATGACGATGCTCTTCATCACTTCCCGCACGCCGTCATCGCTGAAGCGGAGATCATCGGCTTTGACCAGGGCTGAATGGACGAGGAAAACCCGCAGGGTGTCGGCGCCGTAGGTGTTTACGAGCTCCATAGGGTCCGTGTAGTTTCTAAGGCTCTTGGACATTTTCTTGCCGTCTTCCGCAAGCACGATGCCGCCGACAACGCAGTTCTTAAAAGCCGGTTTTTTGAAGAGCGCCGCTGCCAGGACCGTAAGGGTATAGAACCAGCCCCGGGTCTGATCGAGGCTTTCCATGATGAAATCCGCCGGGAAATGGCTGTCGAAAAATTCCTTGTTTTCAAAGGGATAGTGGTTCTGGCCGTAAGGCATGGCTCCGGATTCGAACCAGCAGTCCAGCACCTCCGGGATACGGCGCATAACGCCGGAACACCGCGGACCTCCTTCGGAAGGAACACGGGAGCAAGGGATGGTAATATCGTCCACAAAGTGCTTGTGGAGATCCTCAGGGTACACGCCGGAAAGCTCCCTGAGTTCCGCCCTGCTCCCTATACAGACGGCCTTGCCGCAGTCAGGGCACTTCCAGATGGGCAGGGGGTTCCCCCAGTAACGGTTGCGGCTGATGGCCCAGTCCCGGGCGCCTTCAAGCCACTTGCCGAAACGTCCGGTCTTGATGTGTTCAGGAACCCAGTAAATCCGGCTGTTGGCGTCGAGCATGTCCTGCTTGATCTTTTCCACATTAACGAACCAGGAACCCACGGCCCTGTAGATGAGGGGGGAGCCGCATCTCCAGCAGTGGGGATAGGCGTGGAGGATCTGATCCCGTTTTACGATCTTCCCTTCGGCCTTGAGGCGCTCCATGATGGCCTTGTCCGCGTCTTTGACGAACACGCCCTCGTAATCGCTCACTTCTGCGGTA
>JAITEW010000189.1 GCA_031281855.1 Treponema sp. | reverse complement strand
AAAACCACCGCCTATGGCGGGAAGCCGGACGTTTACCGGAACCATATCAGGACCAGCCTAACCAGAACAGTGTCCCCTCTGACGCTTTGCCGGGAAATGAATTTCTCATTGCTTAGATTGGAACACGCCGAAGATCACGCTCAGGTATTTTCTTGGCAGCGATACAACAAAAAGAACCGGGTACTGGGACCTAATTTTATAGGATACCGGTTCCGCTCCTCAAACCCCGCTGTGCTCCGTCCTGCGGATAATCTCGTCCTGGATCTCCGGGGCGAGGTTGGTAAAATAATCGCTGTAGCCCGCGACTCTTACCATGAGGGTGGAGTACTTTTCGGGATTTGCTTTCGCGTCCAGCAGCGTGTTCTGATCCACCACGTTGAACTGGATTTCAAAACAGCCGGAATCCATAAAGTAGCGGATAAAGTCGGCCAGGGCCTTTCTGCCCTCAGCGCCGGCCAGGAAAGATTTGCTGAACCGGAAGTTTGTGGCGATCCCGCCGATACCGCAGCGCTGATCCAGCTTGGCAATGGAACGCACCACCCCGAGGGGCGAGTTGCGGTCCATGCCCTGGGAAGCGCCCAGGTTTTCCGAGAGCGCTTCCCCCTGGCGCCGGCCGTTGGGGGTGGCGGCTGCAATGCGGCCCAGTACGCCGTGCTGAATCCAGGCGAAATAGCTGGGGTGGAAGGTGGCGGCTTCTCCAAGGCAGTGGCGGTACCTGGCCAGTTCCGTCCTGAGGAAGTCGAAAAAGTCTTTGCCGATAACGTCCGTTTCGTCATCATCGTTGCCGAATTTGGCGCAGCGGTTTACCAGGTAAAGGCGCATCCGCTCCTCATCCTTAAAATCGGTTTTGCAGAGCCGGGCCAGTTCCTCCAGGGTAAGCTTTTTTTCATCGTAAACCGCGGTTTTTATGGCCCCCAGGGAATCCACTATGGTAACATAGCCTGGGAAACAGGGATAGATAAAGTTATACTTCGCGCCCCCTGCGCCTGAGTCCTTGCCACGCTCAATACAATCGTTAAGGAGAGCCGAGGAAAGGGGCGACGACTGGTACCGCGCCCGCCTGAGGGCATACGCGCAGTCCTCGATAAGGGCCTTACGGATGATTTCAGCCATAACGGCTTTTACGGTTTTGTAGAAACCCTCAAAATTTTTAAGGTCCTCGTCCCTCAAGGGGATGTCCTTTGCCAGACCGCATTCGCCGCCGAAAAGAGGCTTCCCTTTTCCCAGGATGTATTCCAGGGCCTTGGTGGGATTGATGTAAGGAGTGGCGACCAGGATATTGGAACACGCAATAGGGGTAATTTCAACGCAGGTGCTGTGGATATACTCCCTGGCGTCTTCCGGCGCGACCCCGGCGTCCTCAAGGCCCTGGCGTATTATCCGGTCGTTGAAGATCGACGGCTTGGTATAGCCTTTGGCGATAATGCCGATACATTTGTCCAATAGATCTCCGGGCATATCCCTGGTGTAGGCTACGGATACCGAAGGATTGATGAGCCCCGTCGTCTCGATAGCCGCGATGCACATTTCGGTGATTTCGTTCCACACAGGCCGGTTCAGGCGGTCCACGCCGCCTACCATGAGGGAACCGGGCCAGGTATCGTAGATTTCGTTCTGCTTGTAGTAGAAATTCTCGATAAGTTCAAAGGCGAATTCTTTGGTGAGAACGCCGCTGTCGATGTCCCTGCGGTAGAAGGGGTACAGGAGGCTGTCGAGCCGGCCCGCAAGGCTGGTGTCGCCGATAACATTCATAGCGAACTGGATGAAAAACACCGTTTGCAGGGCCTCGTAAAACGACGTGCAGGGTTCATAGGGGGCTTTTTCAAAATTCTTCGCCATTCCCAGGTACTCGTTTCTTTGCGCCGGATCGGATTCCGCGGCAGAGAGGGCCGTGAGCTTTTCACGGAAACGCCGGGCAAAACGGCAGAGCCCTTCAAGCGAAATTTTCGATGCGTCGTAAAAAACCGCCTTTTCAGCGTCTTCACTTCTGCTGAAATCAAGGGCGGCCCGTTTGGCTTCAAGCAGCGCCAGAATGCTTTTGGCCCCTCTGTTGAGAAGCTTTTCGTAGTCCAGCACCCGGTGGCCGGTGGAAGCTTCGTGGTATCCGCTTATATCGCCCCCGTACTTCATAGCTTCCCTGCCTTTGAGGCGGATTTCCTCCTCTTCAGGCGTCAGGACTTTGTCGTGCGAATACCGGCCTGCCAAAAGTTCCCTGGGGGTAATTTCGATGCTGTAGTTGTCAAACAGGACGCAGTCCATCTTCGCCCGGCGGAGGTTGTGAAACTGTTCCCCTGCTGTTTCCAGGTAGGCTCTGCTTACCAGGTATTCCCGCTCAATCCAGTTGTTCCGGTGATGCCCGTTATCAAAGGCGGCTTTCCGGAGCTCGTCGGTCCGGGTTTTTTCCATTACTGCTTCCATATAACCTCCAGGCCCAGGGATCTCAAAGCCTGGGCCAATTGTTCCATAAGCTGGTTCTGCGGGGGTTCTTTCCCCCTTGCGGCAAAGTCCCGGCCAAGGGCATCGTATTTTCCGGCGCAGATGTTGTGAAAAGCCAGGAGTTCAACCGGCGCTTTTCTGCCCAAAGAACGGACAAACCCGCCGGTTTCGAGGATCGTTTCCTCACTGTCATTAAAACCCGGTATGACCGGGATGCGCAAGAGGATTTCCGCCCCTGTCCCGCTGAGGCGGCGCAGGTTTTCCAGGATAAGACCGTTAGAAACCCCGGTCCCCAGGCGGTGGAGTTCGGCAGAAGAGGCTTTGATGTCGCAGATAAAAAGGTCCGTAAAAGGCAGGACTTTTTCAAACGCTTCCCATTCCAGATTCGAGGCGGTTTCGATTGCCGTATGCACCCCTTCGTGTTTAAGAGCCGAAAGGGCCGCTGCGGCAAAATCCGCCTGCAGGAGAGGCTCCCCGCCGGAAAAGGTAACCCCTCCGCCGGAACCCGCCATAAGTTCCCGGTCTTTCAGGAGGAGCCCGGCCAGCTCTTGTGCCGTATAGCGTTTTCCCGCCAGCGTCAGAGCCCCTGGGTAACAGGCGCCGGCGCAGGCCCCGCAGCCGGTGCAGCCTGGGGTGAACCGGGCGCTTCTTCCCTCAGCGGCCGCAGGACAGGCATCGGCGCAGGCCCCGCAGCCGATGCAGCGGTTTCGGACAAACTGGATCTCCGGGGCGGCCTTGAGGGATTCAGGGTTATGGCACCAGTAGCACCTGAGATTGCAGCCTTTCATAAAGACCGTGGTCCGTATTCCCGGCCCGTCGTGAATGGAAAAGCGCTGGATGTTGAAGATAAGGCCC
>JAITEW010000271.1 GCA_031281855.1 Treponema sp. | reverse complement strand
TTCTGGAGATCCTTCGGTGTCAGTCTGAAACGGGTGGGCCTGGGTCTTATCATCAATACGGCCCTGACCCTCCTGTGCGCCTACCCCCTCTCGCGGAGCGCCCACCGCTTTCCTGCGCGCAAGTACTATGTAGCGGGGTTTCTCGTAGCCATGCTCTTTTCAGGAGGTCTTATCCCGACCTACATGGTGGTGGTGCGCACCGGTCTTATGGGGTCCATCTGGGCCCTCGTCATCCCCGGCGCGGTGCCCCTGTTCAACGTGATCGTGCTGCTCAATTTTTTCCGCGATATTCCTGACGAAATTGAGGAAGCCGCCTTTATCGATGGGGCAAGCCACTTTACGGTACTTAGCAGAATCTACATTCCCCTTTCGACCGCGGCTCTGGCCACGGTAACGCTCTTCGTCATCATCGGCCACTGGAACTCCTGGTTCGACGGTATGATCTACATCAACCGCCCCGAAGGCTACCCCCTCCAGACCTATATGCGGAATGTCCTTGTTATGGAAGACTTCACCAACAACACCATCGGCGAGATCATGCTCAAGATTGCCACTTCCGAGCGCACGTTAAAAGCCGCCCAGGTATTTCTGGGGTGTATGCCGGTGCTGCTGGTGTATCCCTTCCTCCAGCGGTACTTTACCAAGGGCTTGGTACTGGGCAGCGTGAAGGGATAGCGTTTTGCCATTAATGTTTTATACCCGCTACCGCCACCACGAGCCGGGGACATTTCCCGCGTAACGCTCCACGATCTCCCAAATCAGAATATCCGGCTTTTGTTCCCTGATGTAGGCCTTGTCATTTTCGTCAAGGATCTTCCAGATATATTCGGCATGGGAAAAATCATTGGAAAAATACGGCTGAACAGCCCTGAAAAAAGAATCCCTGTAAATCAGTGCCCGGGGCAGGGCGGGATCAACGCCGTCTGTAACAACATGCTCCCCAATGGGCACATCTTCCTTTATGGTGTAGCTGTAATAGGTTTCCCAGCCTGATTCAGGTTCGATAGCGATCTTCGTTTCCTTGCCGTAGCTCTCAAGACCCAGCATAGGCACTATATCGCCTGCCCCGGGAACCCTGGTAACGGTTTTCCGGTAGCGTATCTCCGGGAAAGCCGTTTCGGGGAAAGCGGCTTTAACAGCTTCCCGCAGGAACTCGCAGGCGTAAAAGCCCCCAAGCATGTTCCAGTGCGTGTCGGTTTCATAGTACAAAGGCCCCAAAGGGTCGTCTTTTTTTGAAAGAAGGTAGTCCCGCGGGACAATGACCTTATCCTTTAATTCATCAGGCATTCCGTCGAGGATCTGATCCAGCCTGGTCATGCCTCCGGGACGCCTGAAGGGATAATACTCAGAATAGACGCTGTGTTTGTTTGGAGCGATGATAAAGAGAAATTGAATCCCCAGGTTTTCGCACCATTCGGCGCGCCGCCTTACCTGTTCGTAGAAAAGAACGAGTTCAGCAGGAGAAAAAAGATTGCGCTTCTGGAAATCCAAAAGATTATTTCCGTCGTTCCGGTCGATATAAAACAGCCAGCCTTCCTTTCCCAGGAGGGCCCGGCTGTTTCCCCGCTTACGGAGAAGCCGGTAGTTAAGGCTGCTGTTCAAACCGGTAAGCAATTCCCTAAAGCCCACCCGGTCATTAAGATAGGATTCAGCATCCTTGAAAAAATCAAAATTGACCCTCCCGGACTTTGTAAGCTGAGGCGCCTCTGCAAGGTTCCTGTTTTCCTTTTCGGAAACGCTGCCGCTGTAGTTCGAAAAAGGCGCCGGAACAGCGATGATGAGGATAAACAAAACCGTAAATACAGCAGCGGCTTTTTTCATATCCTCCTCCTAAAACCGGAAATAAATAAAAGGATTATAGGCGTCCGAAATCAGGGCGCTTATTGAAAGGACCAGAAGGCAGAGGAGAACCGCCTTCTTCAGGATTTCCGGGAACCGCAGCCTGGTAACGGGGATTTTCCTCCACCAGGGAAAGGCGGAAAGTATACAGGCCGTAAAGACAAGGTAAAAACGCGGATCAGCCAGAATCTGTAAGGCAACAGCGTCTGCCGGATCCTGCCCCCCACCCAGGCCGCGCAGGAAACCAATCCCCCCTTCTACGCCGAGGCGGAAAAAAATCCAGAGAAAAACAACTGCCGCGATAGTATAAACATGCGAGAGGACGCTCTTTAATGCCCCGTCCCTGATGCGGCGGTTTATCCTTTCCCCGAAGATCCGTTCCAAAAAAAGCAAGAGCCCGTGCCCCAGGCCCCAAAGGATAAAATTCCAGTCAGCCCCGTGCCAGAGGCCGGTTATCAAAAATACGATAAAAAGGTTCCTTACAGTACGGGCCTGGCCGTTCCGGTTTCCGCCTAAGGGGATATAGAGATAATCCCTGAACCACGAGGAAAGGGTGATATGCCACCGCCTCCAGAATTCCCTGACCGAACGGGAAGCATAGGGATAATCAAAATTTTCAGGAAGTGAAAAACCAAAAAACAGCCCCAGCCCTACAGCCATGCCGGAGTAGCCCGAAAAGTCGTAGTAGATTTGAAACGAATAGGCCAGCAGTGCCAGGCACAGATAATAAGGAGACGCCGTGCCAGGAGGAAGGGCGAAGACGCTGTCCGCAAATTCGCCCATGATGTTGGCAAGCAGAACTTTCTTGGCAAGACCGATGATAAAACGCTCTATGCCCCCGGAGAACTTTTCCAGGCTGTGGGATCGTCTGAGTATCTGTTCCCGGATTTCATGGTACCGCACAATAGGCCCTGCGATGAGCTGCGGGAAGAACGCGATGTAGAGCCCCAGATCCAGGGGGTTCTCCTGGGCCATAGACGGGCTCCTGTAGACATCAACCAGGTAGGAAATGGCCTGAAAGGTGTAAAAGGAAATCCCCAGGGGCATAAGGAGCCTGAGACCCGGCAGGACAGGAATGCCTGCGGGCCTGAAAGCGGCGTTGACGATTTCCAGAAAAAAGGAAAGGTACTTAAAAACAAAAAGCAGCAGCAGGTTCAGGCTTACCCCTATAGCGAGAACGCCCTTCCGCAGGGGTCCGGAATTCCCGCTGCCTTTCAGCCCCATCCCAACGGCGTAATTGAGGAGTATGGAAAAAATCATTACCAGCACGTAAACCGGTTCGCCCCAGGCGTAAAAAAACAGGCTCGAAAAAAGCAGGATGCCGTTTTTGATTCTGAAAGAAGGGCAGCAGTAATACCCCAGCAGAACCAGAGGGAGGAAATACAGGATAAAGGTGACGGAACTGAAAAGCAATGTCCGCTACCTTATTCCGTTAACCGCCACGCAAAGGGCGGCAGTGTCCCCCAGGGATTCCCCGAGTTCCGCAGGGTGCAGGGTGCAGACCCCGGCGCTAAGGGGCAGGGCTTCTTCGTGGATAACTTTTTCGGCGATACCCCGGAACAGGGCTTCGCTTCTTACAAAAATGCTGCCGATAACAATGCGTTCAGGGTTGATAATGTCGATAAGAAGGGCCAGTCCTCTTCCCAGCATTACGGCGCTTTGTTCGATAATTTTCAGAGCCTTGGGGTCCCCTTTCTCGGCCCTGATGCAGACCTCCCCGCCGGAGATCGCCTCTCCGTACATGTCCTGCCAGGCCCCGGAAAGGCCGCCTCCTGAACACCAGCCTTCCAGGGACCCCCGTTTGCCGTAGCCCAAAGGGCCGTTATCGCTCATGCGGATATGGCCCGCTTCCCCGGCAAGGCCGTTGGCGCCCCGGTAAAGCCTTCCGTCCAGGATAAGGCCCGCGCCAAGGCCGGTTCCGAAAGTGAGGAAGATCATATTTTGACAGCCCCTGCCGGCGCCGTAGTACCACTCCGCAAGGGCGCAGGCATTGGCGTCGTTTTCGATAAAAGCAGGAAGCGAAAACCTCTTTGTGAGCATCTCAATAATAGGCACATCGTCCCAGCCCGGAAGATTCGGCGGCGATTGAATGACGCCTTTGCCGCTGTCCAGGGGCCCGCCGCAGGAAACCCCCAGAGCCGCGGTCCTGCCGCCGTATTTGCCTGCAAGGACCTCAGCCTCTTTGAAGATATTGTCCAAAGCCGCTTTCAGGTTCCGGTCTGTAGGGAAAGCTTTTTTCTCAAGGATCTTCCCCGACTCATTCCCTGCCGAGACCGCCGTCTTGGTTCCGCCTATGTCGATGCCGATAACAATTTTTTCTGTTTTCATACTACCTGCGTTCCTGTTTTCAGACCTTCAGGCTGATTTTTCCGCCAAAGCCCGGTAAAGAGCGACAAAAAATTCCCGGTTATCCGCAGAAGTGTAATCCGTCCTGCAGCCCATACGGCTGAAGGTCTTCATAAACCTGAGATAATAGGCCGGGTTATCCATAGGGGGCTCTCCTTTTGACCAGTCCCAGACCGCTTCCTGAAGGTCCACTACATGAATGCCGCAGCGGGTTATGCCTTTTCCGCCTCCGGCGTTCCGGGCCATAGAGAGGGCCTTTTCGAAAATCATAGGGGACATTACCGCGGAACCCACGGAAATATAAACCCCGCCTTCAAGATTTGCAACGCCGGAAACAAACTCAAGGAAATCCCGTTCCGCGGTCCTGCCGATTACCCCTCCCCGGTTCGCCTTGTGCGTATAAATGATGTCATGACCGAACATAGGATGGCAAGTCATGGGCCGCCGGGCTTCCGCCGCTGCCGCAAGGAGGCTGTAGGATTTGTATGCATGGGAAACAGGAAGAAAACCCGGCGGGATTTTAAGGTATTCCAGGAGTTCATAGAGATCCAGAGCCGCAGCGGCTTTTCCCGCTTCTTCAGGGGAGAACCCAGGCTTAAGCGCCGCAGCAGCCAAAAGCTCCTCCCTTTCAGGAATAGCGAGGCCGTCCCGGGTTATCATCTTCCCTACAGAAGCGCCGTAGCCCAGGCCTTCATAGGCCCCTACAGCCAGGGCAAGGTTGATGTAAAGCCCTGTTTCCTCCCAGGTCCCGAAACGGCCTGCAGCGACGTTCTCCCGTACATCTTCGCTGCTTTTTCCCAAAAAAGCAAATTCCCAGTCGTGGATTACCGCCGCGCCGTTGGCCGCCAGGTGGGTAAACCACCCTCGGTTAAGGAAATCCCCCAAGAGCTTTCCCAGGCCGTTTTTGATAGAATGGGCTCCGAAGGCGCAGATAACCGCTGCCCCGGACTTCAGGGCGCCAAGAATTTCTTCCGCTATACAGCCGGCTTTTTCCGCAAGATCCGCCCGAACAGGGGGCCAGGCGTCAGGCAGGACGCAGGCCGAAGAGATGTCCACCTTGCTCAGCCGTTCCGTAAGGGAAAAATAACGCATCCGCGAACGGTCAAAAAACGATTCTTTTTTAACCATAACTATTATTCCCATCCCAGAATGCGGGCCAGTTCGTTGCTCCAGGAAAAATCGGGGATCAGTATATCCGCGCCGCCCAGGATAAGCCGTTCCCGTTTGTTCAGGTTAAGGCCGTAACGGCGGCGCTCGTCGCTCAGGACCCCTACGGCCAGGATTCCTTCTTTCCTGGCTTCCCGCATCTCTACCGGGCCGTCGCCAAAGACAACTACCCCGGCGCGGTCCCCTCCGGCGGCTTTGATCCCTGAAATAATGTTCCGTATCACCAGTTTCTTGGGGTCGTTTTTGATGTCTCCCACAGAACCCCGTATGCCTCCGGTAAAAAGACCGGCGTAGCCCAAGAGCCGGGCTTCCCGGATCACGTCATCCTGGTCCGTGCCGCTTGCCAGGTAGAGTTTTGTCCCAGCAGCGGAGAGCTTTTTGAGAAAAGCGACAGCCCCCTTGATGGTCACGTCTTCGGTAAGCAGCCTGCCTTCTTCCACTCCCCGGACCCGCTTTTCCATAGCTCCAAGGAGGGCTTTATTGTAGACCGCCTTGTATGCCTCAGGGCTCAGGACATCCTCTTTTTTAACATGCCCAAAAGAAACCACCAGTTCCCGGAGCCGGTACATCTGGGCCAGGGTCTGAATGCCTGTGGTTTTTTCGATCAGCAGAGAGACGGCGGCTTTGATCTCTGCCAGGTCCTTCCTGGGACCCTGCCCGGCAATGGCGTCAACCATCACCTTGAACATCACTTCTTCCCAGCCCTGGCGGAGTACGGAAACAGTACCGTCGTGATCAAAAATCGCCGCTTCCGGAAACCCGCGCCGTTTTTCCGGCCCTGAACCGACGATTTCAATATCCGTGCCTTCTGCGTAACACGCGCTGCTTTCGTCAGAGGCCTGCCGGACATGGTAGTTAAAATCCCCTTCATCAGCCAGAGCCAGCACTTCCTCTACAGTGGGATGGCCGGTCTCAAAAAGCTTCCCTAAAGAAACCCCTGCTGAAAAGGTTCCGATCAGGGCGGCGTCATAAAGGGAAAGACCGGCGCCAAGGCTGGTAACAAGCCCCGCCAGGAACGCGTCCCCGGCGCCGACAATATCGATCTCTTTGGCGAAGTGGAGGCTCTCAAGTTCCCGGCATCCTGACCCATCCTGAACCAGTGCTCCCTGGCCGCCTAAGGTAAGGACCACAGGAAGCCCCCAGCGCCGGTAAAGCCAGGAAGCGGCGTAGCGCGGGTCCCCGGCTTTTTCCCGGCTCTGGCCTGCGGCTATAAGTATTTCCGCAGCTTCCAGGTTGTTCAGTTTCCGTATCGTATGATTGTAGCGGTCGTTAAGCTTCCGGCAGTCTGCGAACCAGATAACCCGGTCCCTGTTGGCGCCGATAAGGGCGGCCAGGCGTTCCTGGAAATAAGGGGAATGAAGCCCAGCCGGAACCTGTTCGTTGATAATGACGCAGTCATACGCATCAAGCCGGGCTTCCAGGATTTCAAGGATGCGGTCAACCTGTTCGCTGCCGGGACAATTCCGGTTCCCCATATCGTAACGGGGAAGTTCCTCGCGGCCTGTGTAAATTTTATGGTAAACATGGGTCTGCCAGTTCT
>JAITEW010000269.1 GCA_031281855.1 Treponema sp. | reverse complement strand
CCGAGGCCCAAAAAAAAGCAATTTTCATTTTCGGCCACGAGAAGAAAAAAGGAATCCCGGAACTGGATCAGATCGCGGCCTGGGCGGAACAGGACAAAAGCTATTCAGGCAAAAATGAGCTTTGCCATGAAATAGCCTTAAGAGCGGCCCGCGATGGTTACAACTATAACGCCGAGGAAGTAATAGCGTTCCTGCAGCACTACCCGCATACATCGGGCCATAGCCAAATAAGGGACGCCGTTCTTTCGGCGTTCCGTTATATGGGGAAAACATAAGGGGGAGCCATGACAGACCATGATCAGATAACGCAGTTTTATACCATAGCGGCAAAGGCAATAGAGGCCGCCGAAAAGTCCGGGGCTGACAGAGGGGCCGCCCTGCTGGACGCCGCCGCTTCCGTGTTTGACCGCCCGGAGGAATACGCCCCTTTCATTGTTTCCCTGGCAACTTCGCGGGGGATCGAAATCACCGGGAAACTGGCCGAGCTTCACGGCATAACAGCCAAGGCAAAGCGGCAAGCACAACGCGAAAAGGAAACCGCCGCGGCAAAGGAAGCCGCCGCCCTGCTTGCGGCCGGGACTGCCGAGTACGCGAAATTTCTTGAGCAAGGACACGCCCCGGACGAAAAGGAAATGACCGAAGCCGCCGCCGCGATGGGAAAGGCCGCAGCAAGCCTGGCGACACCAAAAGAACAAAGCCGCTTCATTTCTTTTGCGGAGTATCTGGCCGACTGCAAAAACTATGATCCTGACAAGGATTTTACACCCGCGCTTTTCGGCGTTCCCTTCCCCGATGGAACGGTAAGCTATATAGGCGCCCGCACATCACGGGGAAAAACCGCCGCAATGCTGAACCTGGCAAGAGAAGCAATCACCGCCGAGAAGCCCCGGAGAGTGTTTTTTATTACCCTGGAAATGTCTCCCAAACAATTATTGACCAGGCTTGCGCTTTCTCTGGTTTATGGGAGGGCTGTCGGCCTGGGGGCTCTGGCAATCAAGGATCTAGAGCAAAGGGAAAAACCCATGAGGGACTATTACCGCATTGTCCGGGGCATGGACATCGAGGGAGGGTCCGGGGGTTATCACATGGCCACCGGAACAATCGACGCCATCAAGAAAATAGAGACCGAACTTGAAAGCAAAAACCTTGTCATGTATGACGCCCGCGGAGCCGGCTTGGAAACCATCATAAGCACCATAAAGGGAAAAACCGAAAAGGGAACGGTGATCCTGTTGGACTACATTCAGCGGATGCCCTCTCCGGAAGGCGTTTATGACAGTACCTACATGAGGGTAAAAGGAATTTCAGATCGTGTACTGAACGCCGCCGCCGCGACCGATGCCGTTATTATCGCCGGGGCGCAATTCAACCGGCAAAACAAAGAAACCAAGAGTAAAAGCAAAAGAGATACTTTCGATGATACCTCATTCCGGGAAAGCGGAGACCTTGAGCAAGACGCCCATTGCGCTATCGGCCTGGGCTGGTGGGATAACAATAAAGACACCCGTTTTTTTGAAGTGTTAAAAGTAAGGGATGGGGAAATCCCGAAACACCCCTTTAAGCTGACCTGGCGGGGAGCGTTCCAGTATATGGCCAACTCCGGAGAGGCGATACCCGAGAAAAATGAACCGGCAGCGGAAGTCCCAGAGAAAAAAAGGCCTGTTGTAAGGGGAGGGCACTATAATAAATGAAACCAGATACCACCAAAGCAAGCCAATTATTACTAAACTTCTACAAATCCGGGGCACAAGAAAACACTCCCCGGCTTATCACTACTATCACACCAACCCGCGATTTTTACCCGATGGCCCAAGGGAGAAAACTCATAACCGATGCAAGGGAAGCTGCAAAAAACCATGACCGGGAAGTACAATTTCTTGAACGAGGAATAAAAGCAGTGCTGAGAACCGATGAAGAAATCCTGGAAGTAGCTCACGCCCTGGCGCTTTTCAAATACAGCAGAGAACAACATTTCATAGCCGATATGTTTACCGGACTTTATACCATGCTTACCCGCGGGGAAAGGTTTCTTGATGTTCAACAGGTAATGGCTAAGAACATAATCACCGGCAAAGAAGAGCTTTCATCTGTCCGTATTTTTACTACAATACCCACGCTTTATAAAGCCGCTCTCGGACCACTGGTAGACGGTAACGCCCGATCCCTCAATGGAACTTATGAAATTGTCCACTATGCTAAAAAATTCATCGACCCAGTTATTAACGGAAGAGCCCCCACGCCAAGAGCAAGCGCATCATTGAAAGATGTACAAAGAGAGGACGGTTCACGCGGTGATGTATGGATATCAGGGGAACCATTGAGAATTCACCGTTTAGCAAAAACGAGGAACACTGGTGATTATGTCGCCGTTGATCTCGACTGCGATTTTGCCCCGGTAAAATTTGAAGGTGATAAAATACTTGCAGATGATCAGTTTATTCATAACGTTGCCGGCCTTACGGCTATGCTACAGTTAGGGAAGCGTAATAGCGATAAGGACGAAGGCAAAGGAATAAACAGTATAACAGCAAAGCAGATTATTTTGACCTTTCAGACCGGAATAGAAATAGGCCGTATTACTGGCCTTGGTGTCAAAAAAAACAATTCCGGGAGAATAAATATTACCGTTAGGCGAAACGCTCTACCGGGAATGTTCCCGGACGCAATCCAGGATATAGGAAAACCAACCGAACGGCCAAATTACAGAGAAATATCAAACCAAGTAGGAAAAGCCGGAGAATATTTCTACAGGGCCATTGAATTGACAGGTATCATTGAGGACCTGGAGGACTACAAGACACCTATTTATATTCCAGCTCTTGATCGTGGAGTAGAATTTCCCAATGGAATCCAATACAAAAACGTGGTTTATTTCAAGGCTGACCGGCTCCGGGGCTGATCCGGGGTTGGTTTGTACCCGTAAAGTACCTGGTTTGTACCCGTAAAGTACCTGGTTTTTGGGCTTTTGCTCTAAGATCTTCTAAGGCCCTCTAAGGGCCTTTAAGAGGGCGCCGCCTTTCGCTTTCAGCGACGGCGTCCCCGGCCTTTTTATTTCCCTCTTCTTTCTTGCTTGGTTTTCTTAGATTGACTCAAAAAATTACCCACGTGGAAGTTTTCCGCCGCTTTTGCAAATCTGCCAACTGGCACATTCCCCATATCAGCTTATTGATCCTCATTGTTTTACAGTAGGTACTTCTGGCGACCATTGGGCTGAGGGTGCCCATGACCCCAAAATTCCGGTATGCACGAAATTTTTTTGGCGGTTTAATTTAAGATAATTTCACACCGTTTTTAACGCCGTTTCTCACACCGTTTTCATGCTATAATGAGACGTATACATAACGGACCTCCGGACGTTCTCCCACAAAGCCCCGGAGGCCCTTTCTTTGCCACATGGTAACGCATTGTAAACGGCGCTTTTTCGTACAAAACCCTACACAATTCCGGCAACAAGAAGCCGTGCCGGGAGATCCCCGGTGAGGAGTTTTCCGGCCAACACCCCGGCCGCATGGAGGGTTTCCCTCCGCCCCCCGCCCGCCCCGACCCCCCCGGGCCCCCCCCTCCCCCCCCCCCCCCCCCAAAGGGTAGGCCTTTTACCCACGGGGGGGCGGGGCCCGGGGGGGGGGGCG
>JAITEW010000098.1 GCA_031281855.1 Treponema sp. | reverse complement strand
CAGGGTGAGGACGATGGTCTCCCCACGGGCGCAGGTGATGACTGTTGTTACCACGTCTCCCTGGGCAAAGTTTATCTTCGCCTTTTCGCTTCCTTGTCCTTCCCGTGCCAGGATGTATTCATGGAGCCCCGAGGCCCTTGAGGCGACGGAGTTGAGTTTTACCATGCGGTTGCCCCTGTTGATGTCCAGGACCTTCGCGATAGGCCCCAGTTCGTGGGTAGGGTAGTTTTCGCAGTTCCGCAGCCGGTAATTGTCAAAACGGTAATGCCGGTTTTCCCTTCCCATAGAGATCTCTCCCCGCAGGTCGTGGTGGTAGCCTCCCTGGCAGTGGACGATTTCCCCGAATATGCCCTGGCGTACCATGTTGAGCACCATGAGTTCGTAGCGGCCGAAGCAGCAGTTTTCCATGAGCATACATGGGGCGCCGGTTTCCTCATAGACCCGGACCAGGCGCCAGGAGTCGTCCAGGGAATAGGAGCCTCCTACTTCAACAGCAGTGTATACGCCGGCTTTCATCGCCGCGCAGGCAATTTCGATATGAGGCGTCCAACTGCTGCTGATAAGAACCGCGTCCAGATTCTTCATGCTCAGGACTTCCCGGTAATCCCCGGTAACCAGAGGGGCCCCGCCGCGTTTTTCTACTATGGCAGCGGCGTTTAGCCTCCGGTCCTCGTAAGGGTCGCAGACCGCGGCAACCCGTACATCTTCCCTGGGCAGTATGCACGCTTCCATTAAGCCCGTTCCGCGGCCTCCAAGGCCGATGATTCCAATATTGATCGTTGATTTCATGCTGCTTCTCCCGGAGCTTTTCCCAAAACCCGGTTGGTTTTGGGAAAGTTCTCTATTGTAAAGTTCTCTATTCTAATATTATATCTTTTTAGTAACCTGTGCCAGAAGATTGGTTACCTTCGCGGCGTTTTCAGCAAAAACCTTCGATATGGCTTCCCAGGTTACCGGTTCCTCATCGGTTTTCCAGGAGTCGTAGTCGGTGCTCATTGCTATCACCGCATAGGGCACCCCCGCTTCGTTGGCCAATACTGTTTCTGTTGCTATGGACATATTGATGATATCGGCGCCCCATATACGGAACATCCGGGATTCGGCGCGGGTCGAAAAACGGGGGCCTTCGATGGTTATTACCGTTCCTTTTTCATGGAACGGATATCCAAGGCGCCTGCATTCGTCAATCAGGAGAACCCTGAGGCGCCGGTCGTAGGGATCAGCCATGGCGCAATGTACGGCTTTATGGGGTTCAAAGGATTCATAATAGGTCGTCTTGCGCTGCTTGGTAAAATCAATGAATTGATCGACTACCACCAGGTCCCCGCGGCGTATTTCTTCCCTAAGAGAGCCGACAGCGGTTGTGGCGATAATATGGGTGCATCCCGCCGCTTTCAGGGCAGCTATGTTCGCCCGGAAATTCACCTGGCTTGGAGGAATGGTGTGTTCCCTTCCGTGGCGGGCCAGAAGTATGACTTCTGTTTCGCCTATGTTTCCGCGCCGCAGGGACGACGAAGGCGCCCCGTAAGGAGTATCGACCCTTTCATCCCTGGGATTTGAAAAAAATTCAGGGTTATCAAGACCGCTGCCGCCTATAATTCCAATAACCGCCATATAAGCCCCCTTTTACAGGATATATTTATTATAGAGCTCTTTGATAAAATTAAAAGACCTGCCGGGATTGGCGCTGTAGGATAAAACCCCTTCGTCATGGCCTGAAAGGACGATTACGCCTTCCTGTCCGCCCTGTGCGCAGCGGATCACGGCATAGGCCATTTCGGGAGTGCCGTATAAAACATCCTGAGGAGTAGAAGGGCAGCGATCCCGGATCATTCCGTCGAAAATAAGCCTGCTGTGGATATGGATCACACAGCGTATGTCCCTGCAGGATTCGTATATGGCCCCGTGAGTCATGGACTCCGACGACGCCTGGACAGGGCCCCGGGAGTCAACGGTATTGGCCGCGATATCTATGGAGGTGACAAGGCAATAGTCCTGAAGGCTAAGAACGCGCTTGGCCCCTGTAGCGGTGCCGCTGATAAGGAATTCGTTTTTGTTTATACGGATGCTGATATTTCCAAAACCAATTCCGTCAGGGTAGGCGCCGATAAGGCGCATATCGTACAGGCCGGTTCTTATCCGGTTCAGTTCCTGCCAGCCCCGGAATTTAAACGGAGGCGCAGGAATATGCCGGGCCGTGTATTTGACGGATCCGTCGTTATTCATCGGCGCGTTCCGGGTATAATGCCGTAATGTCCTGTTCCGCTGCGCGGCATATTCCCCTTTCGGTAATAAGGCCGGTAATGTAACGGGCCGGAGTTACGTCAAAGCCCCAGTTTCTGGCAGTTGTGGAATCCGGGCATATTTGAACCTCAGTTAAAGATCCGTTCCGGGTTTTCCCGTATACAAACCTCACTTCCGAAGGATCCCTTTCTTCAATGGGGATCTCTTTTACGCCGTCGCGCATTGCAAAGTCGAAGGTGGAAGACGGAAGGGCGACGTAAAAGGGGACGCCGTTTTCCCGCGCCGCCAGGGCTTTTAAGTATGTGCCGATTTTATTGGCCGCATCGCCTGAACGGGTAACCCTGTCGGCTCCGGTAATAACCATGTCCACGAGGCTGTGCTGCATTAGGTGGCCCCCGGCGTTGTCAGGCACAAGGTCGTGCGGAACCCCGTGCTGCCCCAACTCCCAGGCGGTAAGACCCGCGCCCTGGTTCCTCGGGCGGGTTTCGTCCACCCAGACATGAACCTTGATCCCTGCGTCAAACGCTGCGTATACCGGCGAAAGGGCTGAACCGTAATCCACAAACGCGAGCCAGCCGGCGTTGCAATGGGTAAGTATGTTTACCGCTTGGCCCTGTTTTTTTCTGGATAGTTCTTTGATGATTTCCAGACCATGAAGGCCGATGCGTTTGCAGGATTCCGCGTCGCTGTCGGCAATAGCCTGGGCGGCCAGCCTGGCTTCTTCCTGTTTCTGGGAAAGAGGACAGGACCTCCCGGCGAGTTTTGAAAGCATGCTGTCCACGGCCCAGGCTAAATTGCTGGCAGTGGGCCTTGTGGCTTTTAACATTTCCCCCTTGGCCAGGAGATCTTTTTCAAACGAAGCGGCTCCGGCCTCAAGGGCCGCAAGGTACATCCCGTAAGCCGCAGCGGCCCCGATAAGCCCGGCGCCGCGTACGTACATGTCCTTTATCGCCTTACGCACATCTTCTACAGTACGGAGATCGAGTATCCCGAAAGTGAAGGGCAGGACCTGCTGGTTTATTATCTGTACCGTTGAAGGGTCCGATTCCTTGAGCCAAATAGTCCTGAAGTGTTTTCCGTTAACGTTCATAACTGTATGAACGTTACTATATCCCCCTGGTTTCTACAAGCCTGG
>JAITEW010000087.1 GCA_031281855.1 Treponema sp. | reverse complement strand
ATATCAGGGAATAGGCAAGAGGTACTGCACGCAATTCATTGAACCGCCGTGTACCGAACGGTACGCACGGTGGTGTGGGAGGACGGCCACTCAAATAATGGGTGGCCTCCTACCCGATTATTTATTATTTTTTTAAGGAGCAATTATGGCCAACAAAAAAAGCTACATCCCTCATTCGGATGCGGAGTTCGACACGTTCGTCAGGAACATCCTCATGTATGTGTCCATGAAGTGCGACAGCAACCCCCCGGTATGGACCCATATCCCCCAGGAGGCCAGGGCCGCGCTGGCGGAACACTATGCCGCCTGGCACGCGGCCTACGAGATTACCCTCACGCCCTGCACCAGGCCGCAAATTGCGGAGAAAAACCGGCTCCACAAAGTAACGGAAAAGGCTGTCCGGGACTTCGTCAACATCTATCTGCGCTACCACCCTGCGGTAACCGAAGAAGACAAACGGAATATGGGCCTTACCATCCCGGACACGACCCGCACGCCCGTGGTGGTTCCCGATGAAGGGCCGGCGTTCCTCATCGTCCAGCTTGGGCCCCGGATCCTGGGGATCAACTACCAGTACGGCCAGGGCCGCAAGGGCTCCAAGCCCCCCGGCATCAAGGGGGCCCGGATCTACTACGGGGTCTTTGACGAACCGCCCGATGAGCAGGAAAAACTCCCCGCGTCGGTCTGGGCCACCCGCTGCCCCCATGGGATAACCTTCCGGGAGACGGACCGGGGCAAACGGGCCTACTTCGCCCTGCGCTGGGAAGCCGAACGGGACGACGAGAAGAGCCAGAGCGGCTGGAGTGAAATGGCAAGTGAAATTATTCCGTAATTTCACTTGCCATTTCTTGGAGTTTGCCCTGCAAACTCCTGATGGCGCCGGAAATTATTCCGTAATTCGACTGGTTGTTTTGCAGAAAGCATGATACACTAAAAGTATGGCTCTGGAGATTGTTTACAAACAATCAGCTTTCAAGCATGGCGTTACTAAATCGGATATTCTTTGGGCATTCAATACCGCAAAATATGACCGCCTTGTGGAAGGATTCGATAACAAGTACCTGCTTCTCGGTTTTAGTACCCATGGCGGCCTGCTGGAAGTGATGTATAACGATCTCGGCGAGGATAGGGTGAGCGTATGCCATGCCGTGCCGGAATGCGTTACTTTCATTATTAGAGTAGTAGGAGCACTATATGACCGATATGACCGAAGAAGAAGCTGAGGCGCTGGACGAATACTTTACCAAACATTTACCAAAGGTTGACCCCTCAAAAGGCGGAGTTACCACACGCCAGGGTTCCCGTATGGTGGCGTTGGATCGCTTGTCGGAGGATTCTCTTTTGACTATGGCGCTTGCCACGAAAAAATCGCCCACAGAACTTATCGGTGAAATGATCCGGGAAAAAATCTCCGTTAATCCATAGCACCCGCTATAACCCCCGGTACTCCGCCAGCGCCGCCTTGAACTCACCAAGCCTTGCCCTGCCCTCATGGGTCACGGGTTTTACCCATTTTCCGGAATTCATGTACCGCAAGAGAATCCCGATGCGGATAAATTCGTCCAGGTAGAGCATGGCGAAAACCGCCAGGAAGGGCAGATGGAAAACCATGCCGCACAGGGCCGCCGCGGGGATGCTGATAAAGAAAAGGCCGCAGGTTTCGATGACGGTTCCGAACACCGATTCCCCTGCGGCGCGGAAGATGTTGTTATTGATATAGTTACAGGTACGGAGCGTCCCGGTTACGGCGTAAATAAAGAGCATGCCCTGGGCGTAGAAGAAAGCGTCATCCCCAAGGCCGAAGGAACGGAGCACCGGCCCCCGGAGCGCAAGCACCACGGACCATATAGCCAGGGTCACCAGGGGTACGATAAAAACAAAACGCCTGGCGTCCCGGTAGCCTTCCAGGTGTTCCCCTGCGCCGATCTTCTTGCCGACCATAATGGCGCTGGCGTTGGCCAGGCCGCCGAAGAAGGCGAACACAAAGCCTTCGAGCACCCTGAATACCGCCAGAGCGGCGATCCCGGCCTCTGCCTGGCGGCCCATGATCATGTTGAGCAAAAGCTGCCCGGTTCCGTAAAGGGCCTCGTTAAAAACCACGAAAATAATTTTAGTAAAAAACAGCTTGACAAACCCCTTTTCCCACCGGTAATGCTCCCCTACCCTGGTAACAAAGGAATGTTTGTCCATAAAACAATAAGCGTAAAGCACCAGGACAAGCACGATGTTTGCTATAACCGTGCCCACTGCGGCGCCGCGGACCCCCATTTTAGGGAACCCCAGGGCTCCGAAAATCAGAACCCAGTTAACGAAGGTATTGGCCGCAAGGGCAGCTATAGAAGCGAAAAGAGGTATCTTGACCTTTTCGATGGATCTAAGGAGGGAGCTTATAGCCATAGCCAGGGTCTGAAGCGGATAGCTCCAGCCCACTATCCTGAGGTACGGGACGCCTGCCTGGCGTATGCTTTCCTTGTCGGTGTACATCGCCATAATACGCTCAGGGAAAAAGATCGCCAGAATCCCGAAGATAAAACCCACTGCCATCATGGTAACAAGCGTCAGGCCGTAGGCTTTGCAGATCCCTTTTTCGTCCTTCGCCCCCCAGTATTGGGCGAAAAAGATCGTCCCGCCGTTGCAGAAACCAAAATAGCCCGCAAAGAGAAGCATGGAAAAAAGGGCGCAAATCCCGACAGCAGCCACAGCGGTTTCCCCCAGGGTTCCGATCATGATAGTGTCCACCATGCTGGCCGATGTGGTAAGAAGGTTCTGGAGGGCTACCGGCAGGCCGATAATGAGGATATTTTCATAAAAGCGCCTGCTGCCGATGAGATGTGTTTTCACGTACTGCCTGCGGACGTCTGGGTTATCCGGCGTCTTCGATAAGATTCTTCATTATGTAGTCCCGGCGTTCCGGGGTGTTCTTGCCCATGTAGAACTCAAGCACCTGGGGCACTGCCTTGAGGGTATTAACCGATACCGGCACAAGGCGTATGTTCTCGCCGATAAACTGGCCGAACTCCCTGGGGTTGATCTCTCCAAGGCCCTTGAAGCGGGTCACTTCGCTCTGCTTTCCCAGCGCCGCCACGGCTTCGTCCCGTTCCTTTTCGGAGTAACAGTAGCGGGTTTCCTGCTTAGTCCTGACCCGGAAAAGGGGGGTCTCAAGGATATAAATCCTGCCTGCCGTTACCAGTTCCTCGAAATATGAAAGAAAGAAGGTAAGCAAAAGGTTCCTGATATGGAACCCGTCAAAGTCGGCGTCTGTGGCGATAATGATCTTGGCGTACCGCAGGCCCTCTACATCGTTCTCTATCCCCAGGGCCATCATCATGTTGTAGAGTTCCGCGTTCTTGTAGATGGCGGCCCGTTTCTTGCCGTACATGTTTTCCACCTTGCCCCTTAGGGAGAAGATGGCCTGGGTCATAACGTCCCGGCTTGAGACCATGGACCCTGTAGCGGATTCGCCTTCGGTAAGGAAGATGACGGATTCCCCCCCGTTCTTGCCGTCATCAAGATGGAATTTGCAGTCCTTGAGCTTAGGGATCTTAAGGGCTATCTTCCTGGCTGCCTCGCGGGCTTCTTTTTTTACCGCATTGAGTTCGGTTCTGAGGCTTTCGTTAGAGAGGATCTTCTGTTCCAGTTTTTTAGCCGCTTCGACGTTCTTATGGAGCCAATCCTCAACGGCGTCCTTTACTTCCTGAACAACCCAGGCCCGGATATCAGAGTTGCCCAGCTTGTTCTTGGTCTGGCTTTCAAAAACCGGGCTTTTAAGCTTTACGGCTACTGCGGCAATCGTGCCTTCCCTGACGTCTTCGCTGCGGAAGTCCTTTTTGAAATACGCCTGTATCCCTTTAAGAAAGCCTTCCTTGAAGGCCGAAAGATGGGTGCCTCCGTCGGAAGTGAACTGGCCGTTCACAAAAGAAAAGTATTCTTCGCCGTAATTGTTGGTATGCGTAAAGGCGAATTCAATGCGTTCGCCCTTGTAATAGCCGATAGGGTAAAGAGGATCGTCCCCGGTCTCTTCGGCCAGGAGATCGTAGAGCCCCCGTTTGGACAGGTACTGCTTCCCGTTGAACGAAAGGGTAAGGCCGGTGTTGAGATAGGCGTAATTGAGGATCCGGCGTTCGATAAATTCAGGGTTGAATTCATATTCCCCGAAGATTTCCTTGTCAGGCGTAAATTCCACATACGTGCCGTTTTTCTGCTTGTCTTTTAGTTTTCCCTTGCGGTTCGATATAAGCCCCCCTCGTTCAAAGACAGCTTCGGCAAATTCCCCGTCCCTGATGGCTACCACCCTGAAGCGGGAAGAAAGGGCGTTTACGGCCTTGGTCCCTACGCCGTTGAGGCCCACCGAAAACTGAAACACGTCGTCGTTGTACTTGGCCCCGGTGTTGATTATCGAGACGCATTCCACCAGCTTCCCAAGGGGGATGCCCCGGCCAAAATCCCGGACCTTGGCGGTCCCGTCTTTGACTACCACCTCGATGTTCTTCCCGTTCCCCATGATGAATTCGTCAATGCCGTTGTCGATGATCTCCTTGAGAAGCACGTAGATCCCGTCGTCGGGGTTGGAGCCGTCCCCAAGGCGGCCGATGTACATACCGGTCCTGAGGCGTATGTGCTCCAGCGAGGAAAGGGTCTTTATCTTGGATTCGTCGTATACGCCCTTCTGGCCGCTCCCGGATGAAGGGGGCTGGGGAACGGATTTTGCCGGCGTTTTTACCTCCTGCTGGGGCTTTGCAGCTTTTGCCCCTGACTGGGGCTTCGCCTCTTTCGGCTTTGCATCTTTAGCCTTCGCCTCTTTGCCGGCGCTCTTGCGTGTGTTCGTTTTCTTTTCAACCTTATCAATCTTAGCCATATATATACCTGCTGTCACAAAAGTTTTGTCAGTTCTTCAATATGCTTTTCGGCGCCTTCTATGCGCCTTTCCGTTTCCGCTATAACTTCCTGGGCGCTCTGAATCTTGCGGCGCTGGTCTTCGATAGCACGCTTCAGTTTTTCAATCTCATGTTTTTCATCGTCAATAGCGACAGCGGCCTTGAGTTTTTCAATCCTGCTTTCGGTTTCCCTGACGGACCCTCTAAGGGTTTCGATTTTATCCTTTTGGGAAGAATCCTCCGGGGTAAGAAGGGAAGCGAAGTAATCGTTCCACGCCGGGTCCAGGGCGCAGGCGCCGAATACGCGGTAAACCGCCCTGAGATCTTCCTTCGCCCTTGCGATTTGCTTTTCCAGATTCAGAATGCGCTTTACCGGGTTTCCTTCAACGCCGAAGAGGTCCCCGATTTTGCGGCGTTCTTCCTTCCTGCTGAGGATTTCAGCGTTAAGTTCTTCGGTATTCCGCCTGAGATCCCCGATCTTTTCGGCCAGTTCCCGGACATCCCTGTCGCCGGTCTGGGCGTCTTCGTCTGAGGCGGCAAAGCGTTCGCCTGCGGAACGGTAGATCTTATGGAGATCCGACTGGTTTTTCGCCAGAGACGCCTTAACCACCAGGCCCTGGGCGTTCTTTCCAATCCAGGAAAAAATCCCCCCGTTTTTCTGCTCCAGTTCGTTCAGCCTGGTTTCCTGGGCCTCTATTTTCAGGAGAATTTCGTCCATTTGGTTCCGGTACGGCCCGGCGAAGCTGCTGAAAGCGGGGTCAATCAGGACGTACTGTCCAAGCTGGTCATAGAGAAGGGAAATATCCCTGGAATTTTCAAGGTTCTGCTTCTCCTTATGGGCTATCTCCTGTTCAAGCTCCTTTATCCGCTGGATATCAGCCTCTATGGACTTGATACTATCCCCGTTTTCGGCGATTTCCTTGAGAAGCCCGCGGTACTCCGCGCACGCCCTGGCGGGATTACCCGCAGGGGATTCGGGCAGGGAAACGTCCTCCCTATCCTGATCCGCTCCATGCCTGACAAGGAGGGTTTCGCCCAGGTTTTCCAGCAGCCGGTTTATCCCTTCAAGATCCGCCTGTTTTTTGTCTTCCAGGTCCCGTATTATCTTTTTTCGCTCATCCATTGTGCATATCCTTCATTATTTACTATAAACCATGGACATTTTTCTTGACAATCCGTGCATAGCGCTTCATTATACATATAATTGCCTTTTAATCTTTATCCCAGGAGACCCTAATGGCTTATACGACTGAATCTATCAAGAACGTCGCTATTACCGGACACGGAGGCACCGGCAAGACTACTTTGTTTGAACGCCTGCTTTTCGCAGGCGGCGCTATCCCAAAGGCTGAAACGGTAGAATCCGGCAAAACGGTAAGCGATTCAACGCTTGAAGAAACCGAACGGAAAATATCTATCCATGCAGCGCTGGCCCATGTGGACCGGAACGGTACGAAGATAAACCTGCTGGACGCCCCGGGGTCTCCGGACTTTACCGGGGATGTTATCCTGAGTTTCAGGGCTTCCGAATTCGTCCTGCTTGCAGTGGACGGCCAGACAGGGGTCCAGATCGAGACTATCAAGCTCTGGCGCAGCCTGGAAACCAGAAAGAAGCCCAGAGGCGTCTTTGTTACCAGGATGGACGGAGAACGGGCGGATTACGACAGGATTCTGGCGGATATCAAAGAGAAACTCAAGACCGATCCCGTGGCTGTGACCCTGCCTATGGGCGAGGGGGCTGACTATAAGGGCGTTATCGACGTATTGAACGAAAAAGCCTACTTTGTCCAGGCCGAGGCTGTAGAAAAAGAAGGCCCGATTCCTGAGGAATACAGGGACGCCTTCGCCGCTGCCCGGGAACGGCTCATCGAAGCCGCCGCAGAAGGGGACGACGGCCTCATGGAACAGTACATCGACAAAGGCTCCCTGACGCCCGAAGAGATGCACAAGGGCCTTATTGAAGCGTTGGCGGAAAACAAGTTCCTCCCTGCCTTTGCCGGCGCGGCGCTTAAAAATTCAGGGCTTGTTCCTTTCCTGGATTTTATCGCCCATATAGGCCCAAACCCCTTGTCGGCGAAAGACATAGCCCTTGACGATGAAGGCAAAGAGGTGGAAATCCCTATAAATCCCGACAAGCCCCTTTCGGCGCTGGTGATCAAAACCGCCTATGACCAGTTCTCAGGGAAACTTTCGTGGATAAAAGTCATTACCGGGAAACTCGCTGCCGATTCCGAAGCCGTGAACGTTACGGAAAACAAGAAAGAACGCATCGGCAAGCTCTACACCTGTCAGGGCAAGAAGCTTGAGGAAACCAGGGAGCTCTACGCCGGGGACGTGGGGATCGTCACCAAGTCGGCGACGCTCAAAACCAACGACACCATTAGCGCCGTTGACACGGCCCTGAAGTTCCTCCCCCTGCGGCTTCCTGAACCGGTCCACTCTGTGGCGGTTAACGCGACGGCCAAAAAGGACGACGACAAGCTGGGCGAATTCCTGGTACGGGCGGCGGAAGAGGACAAAACCTTCCGCTACAACTTCAATGCCGAAACCAAAGAGACCGTTATCTCAGGTATGGGGGAGCTCCAAATCAACATTATCCTGGACAAGGCCAAAATCAACCAGAAAATCGAAGTTGAAACCCATGTGCCCAGGGTGGCCTACCGGGAAACTATCACCAAAAAAGCCGGCGCCGAATACACCCACAAGAAACAGACCGGCGGCCACGGCCAGTATGGAAAGGTGGTGCTGGAAATAGCCCCTCTGGCCAGAGGAGGGGGGTACAAATTCGAAAACAAGATTTTCGGCGGCGCTGTTCCCAAAAACTACATCCCGGGGGTTGAAAAGGGCATCGCAGAAGGCATGGCCCGGGGCACTATGGCCCAGTACCCGGTAGTGGATGTCGAAGTGGCCATTGTGGACGGCAAGTACCACCCTGTGGATTCATCGGAACTCTCTTTCAAGCTTGCGGCCCGGAACGCCTTCCGCGAAGCCATGCGCCAGGCCAACCCCACCCTTCTGGAACCTATCATGAACCTGACGGTCTTTGTCGAGGACAAGTATCTGGGAGACGTGATGTCGGACCTGTCGGGCAAACGGGGGCGCATCCTGGGCCAGGACTCCGTAGGGGGCATCGCCGAAATCCGCGCCGAGGTTCCCCAGGCGGAACTGCTGCGCTACTCTATCGACCTGCGTTCCATCACCTCAGGCACCGGCTCTTTCGGCGTGAGTTTCGACCACTACGCGCCTATTTCGGGCCGCATCGCCGAGGATGTCATCAAGGCGGCGGAAGCCTTCAAAATCGAGGAAAAGGAAGAATAGCATGACCAACCGCGAACGACTTAGAGCCCTTTTACACTACGAGGATTACGACCGCCTGCCGGCAGTTCATTTCGGCTGGTGGGGGGAGCTGCTGGACAAATGGGTCCAGGAAGGCCGCGTTACCAAAGACGAGGTAACCGACTGCTGGGACGGCGGCGAAAAGGACCGGGCCCTGGGACAGAGGCTGGGTTTCGATTTCAACTACTATACCACCTTCCACAGCAGGAGCCTCCTTTTTCCTACCTTTGAAAGCAAGGTGGTAAAGGAACTGGAAGACGGCAGCAAGCACATCCTGGGCGGAGACGGCGCCATAACCCTCTGGAGGCCCAACGCCACAGGCATCCCCGCTGAAATCGGCCATACCCTGGTGGACCGGGAAAGCTGGGAGAAGCACTACCTCCCTAAACTGCAATGGGACAACAGGCGCATCAACGAAGAGAGCATCGTAAAGACCGCCAGGGAAGCAGCGGCACGAAAAGAACCTCTGGGAATCCAACTGGGAAGCCTCTTCGGCGAGATCCGCAACTGGATGGGCGTTGAAGGCATTTCCTACCTCCTGGCGGACGACGAGGATCTCTACGATGAAATCATCAAGGTTTCTGCGGACATCCAGCTCGAAACGGCAAAAAGGGTCATCGCTATAGCCGAAAAAGCGGCAGGCGTCCAGGCGGGGAGGATCTTCGACTTTGCCCATTACTGGGAAGACATCGCCTTCCGCAGCGGCCCCCTGGTGTCGCCTTCAACTTTCTACGAAAAGGTCGGCCCCCATTACCGGCGCTTCAGCGATCTTTGCAACAGCCACGGAATCGACATCATCTCCCTGGACTGCGACGGCGATCCCGAAACCCTTATCCCCACATGGCTGGAAAACGGGGTCAATACCATGTTCCCCATTGAAGTAGGGGCCTGGGACGGTTCTTTCGAACCCTGGCGCAAAAAATACGGCAAAGCATTAAGGGGCGTAGGGGGCATGAACAAACATGTCCTTACCCGGGATCGGGCCGCTGTTGACAAGGAACTTGAACGGCTCAAGCCTATTGTGGAACTAGGGGGCTATCTCCCCTGCCCGGATCACCGGCTGCCTCCGGATACGATCTGGGAAACGGCGTGCTATTACTGCGAGCAATTCCACAAGATATTCGCTTAAACGCCTAAACTTGACCCGCTATCATGCTTTGACAGCCCGGGAGCGGTGAAAACCCCGGGAAAAACGCTTGTAGAGTCCGCCAGATACAGGGTGTTTTCAAGGCCGAACCTGGTGTTGTGGAGCAGGATATCGGCGTCCAGGTCAAAGCGTTCCGCCTCAGCAGCATCTTTCGGACCTATCCCCTTGCCCCGGCGGCAGTATATACCACCGGAGCATTAAATGTTTTTATTTTGCCCGATCCATACGAGCCTGGAATATACCGATAAGCTCGTCCAGGCCGAGGCGTTTGAGATCGCTTATGTAGCTGTCCCAGTTGGCAAGGCTCTTTTCACCCAGGATAAGAGCCGAAATCAGTTCGTTGCTGTAGGTGTTCAGGTCCGGGCTGATAGCCGCAATGCGTTCCACTTCTTTCGCTGTAGGAAAGGTCAGAACCGATTCGCTGCCCAAAACTAAGGGCCAACGGTTGCTGTTAAAGCCATCGTAAAAATCTTTCCTGATTTCTCCGGTTAATCCATAATCTTTTGCCCCTCGCTGTAGATCTATATAACTGACTGTCCGCTCATATCTGTTGAAATTCGGGAATAAGCAGTTCCAGCCTCTGAAGATAC
>JAITEW010000039.1 GCA_031281855.1 Treponema sp. | reverse complement strand
TAGAGGCCAAAGGTTTTTTTATTGGTAAAACTGATATAAATATTGTTAAAAAACGCGAAAATATAAAAAACCCCCAAACCGGTCAGAAAGGGGGTTATAAAGATATAGGCAGAGAGGGCTTCCCGGCGATATAAACGGCTGGTTATTTTCCACGAACGCTTTAACATACCTTCTCCAGCCGGCCGGCTTTTGGGAGCGGCCCTCCTATTGCTTCATCAACGCATCGACTTCTGTGGCCAATTCCCGCAGCGCCTGGTCGGGAGTTTTGGTCCGGTTGAAAATTTCAGTCACTAATTCGGTCTGGACCCCGTCCCAGTCATACATTCTTGGATGGGAAGGGAATACCGTAGATGCCGCGCTTTGTTTGATAAACGCTGAAGGATCGATGTTTTTGAAGGAAGGGATATACGAGGGTTGGGCGCTGATGTAGGCGGGAATTTCGATCCGCCCTTCCGCCTGTAAGCGGTTGCTGAGTTCCCCGCCGAGGAATTTGATGAGCTGCCAGGCGGATTCCTTGTCCGCCGCCCGGGAATTCAGGGCGTAGCTGATTCCCCCCAGAGCGCATACGTTACTCACCCCTCGGGAAGGCATGGGGATGAGGCCGATATTAGAGGCGAAGGAAGCGCTGTCCAGTACCGAAGACTTCCAGCTTCCCACATAAAGCATGGCCCCCCGGCTGGAAATAAAGAGGTCCGTTCCCTTGGTATCGGACAGGATGGTGAAATTGGGAAGGATCCGCTGATCCATAAGCCGGAGTATATCGTCAAAGGCTTTCCGGGCTTCGGAACGGCTAAACCCGCTGGAGGTTCCGGTGGCGCTATAGGGAACCACCCCGTCCTGGAGCCAGAATTGCAGATACGAAGGCTGGGGATCCAGTTCCATCAGCAGGGGATATTCACTGCCCCCCGCAGCCTGGATCTTGTCCCGTAACTGGCCGCCGATCCGTTCCATATCCTGCCAGGTCCATCCCTCGGCGGGATAGGAAACGCCGTATTTATCGAAAATAGCCTTGTTATAGGCTACTACCACCACATCCATTCCCTTGGGCATGGTGTACAGTTGGTTTTTGTAGGTATATAAATTGATCATCGCTGGGGACCAGGAAGCTTTATTCAGTCCGTCCTGGATAAAATAGGGTTCCACCGGCTCAATCACCCCAGCATCCGCGTATTTCGGTAAAAAGATATTCATCCAGAACACATCGGCGGCATTCCCAGCGGTAGCCGCCGCATCCAGCTTGGTCCAGTACTGGCTCCAAGGGGTTAATTGAAGATCAACCTCAATACCGGTTTCCTGGGTAAAACGTTTGCAGATCTCCTCGAACACCGGATATTGAACTTCATCCCAGAGGGCAAAAGAAACTGTTTTTTGCCCCGCCGCGGAAACGCCGCTTTGCCGTCCCCCGCCGCCAAACACCGAAACTGTCAGGGTGATTTCGAATAAAAACGCCCATAATACGATCTTTTTCATTACTATTACTCCTATAGGAAATATATTGTTTTCAAATATAATACGCTTTCAGTATAATGTCAACTGAGCTGAGCGTTGAGTTGCTCCAGCAATTCTACATTTAGACAAGATGGTATTAACCCGCTGCCACAAACCACACGAAAGGGGCGTATTGTGCTTTAATATCCTGGATTATTCAAGGGGCGAAATAAACCGCCGGATAGTAAATTTGGAATTTTCCCTGTATAATAATTCGTACTGTTTTGGTTCTGTCCGGTTTCGCTTAATTTTAATGGTTTTTTGTAATTCCTTATAATGAAAAGATTTAGCAGAACACGTTCCGGTCCTGAAGGATCTGTTTACTCTTGGCACGAAATTTGCAAGTTGTATCATATATGAATACTCCCCGGCTCCTGGCGCTTCAAAGTTTTCAGGAGATCAAAACTGAAACTACCCGAAAGGGGCTGCATCTTCTGATTGCCCTGGTTCCCGGCATAGCCTCAATAAGTTTTCCTGCTGTCAAAATAATGCTTCTTGCAGGCATTCTGCTTTATACGTGGCTTGAAATTCTGAGGCTTTCAGGAATACAGGTCCCTCTTGTTTCGGCTGTAACTAAGATCGCTTCCCGGCCCAGGGACGAAGGCCGTTTTGTCATGGGACCGGTCACCCTCGCGTTCGGGGCGCTTCTGGCTCTTATCCTGTTCCCCTTTCCTGCGGCGTCGGCCGCCATTTATGCCCTGGCTTTCGGCGACAGCTTTGCCAGCCTTGTGGGGAGGTTTTTTGGCCGGATCAGGCCTGCCTTTATGTTCGGGAAAAGCCTGGAAGGTTCGGCGGCCTGCTTTATAGCGGTGCTTACCGCGGCGTTCCAGGTTTCAGGCAGCCTTCCGGCGTCATTTACCGCAGCCGCAGCCGCTACGTTGGTAGAGGCCCTGCCCCTGCAGGATTACGATAACCTGGCCCTGCCGTTGGCTGCGGGGTTCGCTGTCCAGGCTTTCCTCTGATCCCTTTTTCCCGCTACAGCCATAAGTACACCCGGTGCAGATGGGTACAGATAAACCAGGTCCCTGCCCCCAGGATGACGAGCCCCGGAACCGGGGTAATCCAGGTATCGGAGCTTAAAAGCATATTTCTGCCCGCGTAAACCAGTAAGGTCCCTAAACCAATAAAAATATACGCTTTCGATCCCCTGGTATAGGCGGAAACAAAAAAACTCGCAGCAGTAATAACGAGGATGCCTGCTTCCACCATTATGAACATAGAAAGGGAGCCGCTCAGCATGTTCAGGGATGAATCCCACGAGAGGCCGTCGATAGGGATTCCCAGGGCGATGATCAAGGCAGCGGCGATAGTCGCGAAAACAATGTTCTGCTGTTTCTGGATTTCAAGCCCTGCTGCGCAGACGCTGGCGGCAAAAAGGGAAAAAAGCCCAAAGTAACGGCCAAATACCAGGATACGGGAAGTGGTGATAAGGTATACGGTAGAGAGTTCCAGGGCCGCCTGTAAGGGCACCATTATCCTGATGCACTCGAAGGAAAGGGATATGACAAAAAGGCTGACAAAGAAAATCTCAGGCGCCTGGGTTTTTTCAAAAAAATAATAAATCAAAGCGACGCTGGTTAACGAATAGACCGCAGCCCCGAGCATGGAGACAAACGGCGCATAAGGCGCGGGCTCCAGGATGCCGGTGATGAACCGCTGGATCAGTCCTGCCGAACGCCGGACGCTTGCATCCGCTACATCAGGGTATATAGGGAAAATAATGAATGAAACAGAACCGATGAGGATCAGCGCCGCTGCCGCTGCTATTATCTCTGCCTTAAAACAGTTGTTCCTAACCGAAAGGGTCATAACTTCAGCATAGACTATTCCGGGGACAAGGCTCAAGACTTGTGTGTTTTTTCCGATACTTATAACAGAGGAGAACCTCATGTTAAAGAAGATAATTCTTTTTATACTGATTTCCGGCTTTGCCCTGAGCGCCGTCTTATGGGCCGGGGATACCGCTACATTTGTGGACCTCGGTTTTTCTCCTGACGGCAGGACCTATATGTTCGCCCAGTACGGCGTTCAGTCCGGCGCGTTAAAGCCCTGGGCGGATCTTTTTGTGGTTGACGTTCCAAGGAACAACTTTGTTTCAGGAGGAAAATTTTCCTATATCCACGACAAACCGGTGGTGTCCGGCCAGGACGGTTCCGGCGCTCTTTACCGTATTATCACCAAAAACAACGCCATAGCAGACCGTTACGGGGTCAATTTCCTCTTCCAGGGCCAGCCCCTTTACATTTCCCTGGACGGCCCTTCGGCGCCTGGAGAAACCATTGAATTCAGGGATTTTGAAAACGAGGCGTCCTACCGGGCTACCCTGGTTCCTTCGGTTGAAGGTTCCGGAACGAACCTCAAATCCTCTTTCTACATCAATCTCGAACGTACCGCAAAAGACGGCTCCCGGAAAACCTACACTGTCGGAACCCCTCAGGTCAAACGCCCCCTTGTCGCGTCTTACCGTATCCGGAAGGTGATGATCGCCCCTCATGACGGCTCCATGATCCTGGTAATCGAAATGAAAAAGCAGAATGGCGCTGATTATGATATCCGCTACATGGTCGAGGCCCTGCGGCTTTAACCCCCATCAGCCAGCCCTGCCCGGGAGCTCCCCTCCGGGCAGGGCTGGCGGCCTTATGTTAAAGAGGTATTTTACCCGGGGTTTTCACCGCTCCTGGCTTGTCGGGAGCAATTGCGGGTCAAGTTTAGTTATCCTCATAAGGCCGGAATAACTGGGTGACCCCCTTGTCGTCTTCAAAAAGGCGGCGGAGGTAGATCCTGGTTCCGGGCTTGAGGCGCTGCCAAAGACCTTCCTGCTGAATTTCCGCAGCCATTTCCGCGATTTCCTGCCTTCCCGCAACATCCCGGACCTGGGAAAAGAGGTAGCGCCCCGCCGGGAGCGCCGGTTTTCCTTCCCTCCCTGCCGGACCTGCAGAAGCTGAACCCGCCCCTTCTCCGGGAGACGCCGCTTTCCCGCTAAAAACCGGGGTTTGGGGGAAATCCGCCGGGTCGCTTTCAAATTCCAGAGCCTTGGAAGGTTCAAGTTCAAAACAAAAGATGAATTCCCCTTCTTCATTAGGAGGAGCAAAAGGGTCCGCCCCGGTTTTTTCGGTGTAGTAGAGTGGTGAAATAAGATTCAGCCTGATTATTTCAGCTTTCATGCCCTAATAATAGGGGAATTTTTTTCCGAAAGAAAGCGGTAAAAATGAAGCGCCGTACATCCGGGAGCCGTATATAAGCAGGAGGGTAATAATGAAAGAGTCTCGTTTTTTATTCCGGTTTTTGTTTCCTGCGGCGCTGGTTTTTTCCGCCTGTACCTGTTCTTCGGAAGCCGCAATCCAGCAGGTCCTGGGGAACAGCGCCGAGGCGCCTGTTTTTTTGGACTGCCGCGCGGTTTCATCTGACGAAGTAGTTTTCCGGTTTTCCCTGCCTGTAAAGGTCGTATCCCTGGTGTTTGATCCCCCTGGGGAAGCGGGAATCCTGGACGCAGGGGAAGAGGTGAAGGTAAAACTGTACCGGCCCTTCAATGGAGGAGAGAAGATCACCGCCGATATTCTGGTAGAGGATGAGCACAGAAACACCCTTAACGTGCTTGTTCCCTTTAGGACCAGAAACGACCGTATACCGGATCTTCTCATCAACGAGCTCAGGACCGAATACACTAAACCCAAGGCGGAATATGTGGAGCTTCGCGCCATGAGCGCAGGTAACCTGGGAGCCCTAAGGCTCTTTGCCGCCGGACATTCCCTGACCAGTCCGCTTTACGAGTTCCCCCCGATAGAGGTCAAAGCCGGGGAGTACATTGTCCTGCACCTGCGCACCCTGGAAGAAGGCTGGGCTGACGAAACCGGGGATGAACTGGACCTTTCAAAAGCGGCTGATTCCTGCCCTACAGCGCGGGACCTCTGGATTAGCGAGAGCACTAAGTACCTCCACAAGACCGATGCCGTGTTTCTGCTGGACCAGGATGACGCGGTTATTGACGCGGTCGTCCTCAATGAAGACACTGATTGGCAGAAAAAAGCCTTCATGAATTCCGCGGCGCAATTGCTGGGCAGCAAAGGGGCCTGGCTTCCATTGGAAGAAAATTCAGGGAAACTGCCCGGTCCCGGGGACGCGGTGGCCAGCAACAAAAGCGCCACTACCCGGACTGTTTCAAGAGACGAAACAATTCCCGACAGCAACCGCTCAGGGGACTGGTATATTACAGCCTCAAGTAACGCCACCCCTGGGTTTAAAAACAGTACAAAGCGGTTTTAGACCAGGTTTTTAAAAAGATTTTCAATTTCAGGTTTCGGCGCAGCGCCGGTTTTCTGATTCACAATCTCCCCTTGCTGGTATACTACCAGCGTGGGGATGGAAACGATGCCGTGTTTCGCGGCAAGATCCCCTTCTTCATCGACATTTACCTTGCCGACTTTGACGCGCCCCGCGTATTCCTGGGCCAGTTGATCGATAGAAGGGGCGATCATCCTGCATGGGCCGCACCAGGAAGCCCAAAAATCAAGCAGCACCGGAACCGGGGACTTAAGCACCTCGGATTCGAAATTGGCGCTGGTTATTTCAACATGGCCGCTCATGGTTTTCCTCCGGACATTTCACTCATAGATGCTTAAAATATAACGAAAATAGTTATGGAAGACAACCTGGAATGGTTTTTCGAAGGCCGTTTACCGTCTTGCTTTGCACATTCTTACCTTATTATACTAAAGATAATGATGTTTTCTGCTTTTTTGCCTGTCTTCTTTACGGTTTTCATTGTAGTTGATCCTATAGGCCTGGTTCCTTTGTATATAGGGTTGACGTCCCATATACCCCGGGAACGGCGAAAGGGGATAATCCGGAAGGCGGTATTCATATCCTTCGGGGTTCTCGTCTTTTTCGTGGTCCTTGGGAACCATATCCTGGGCTTGCTGCGTATCGATCCGGGGGCTTTTTTTATCGCCGGAGGGATCATGCTGTTTATCATCTCCCTTGATATGCTCTTTGGCAGGCCCTCTAAGTCCAAAGTATCTGAACGGGAACAGTCGGAGCCTCCTTCCGGGTCAGGCGGCGGGGATGAAGGGGTTTCTGTCGCTGTTTTTCCCCTTGCTATCCCTATGCTGGCCGGGCCGGGAACCATTACCGCTATCATTCTCTTTACCGGGCGCGGGGATGTGAACCCCCTGGTGATGACGGGAATGCTCTTGGTTTCCCTTGCCGCTGTGATGGGGATTGTGTGGGCCGCCCTTAGCGCTTCGGATTTTATACTCCGCTTCCTCGGGGAAACAGGGGTTTCGGTGTTCGAGCGTATCATGGGGCTGCTTCTTTCGGGGATGTCGGTACAGTTCGTGTACGACGGCATAGTCCGTCTCGGCCTGATCCCGGGGGCGCTATGACGCCGGAATTGCTGGCCCCCGCGGGTTCGCCTGAGGCTTTGGACGCCGCTATAGGCGAAGGGGCGGACGCGGTTTACCTGGGGCTCAGGAGCTTTAATGCCCGGATGCGGAGCGCCAACTTCGCCTATTCCCAATTCGAGGGCTCCCTGCGTTCCCTGCACCGTATGGGCCGGAAGCTTTACGTTACAGTGAACACGGTTTTTGAACAGCGTGAAGCGGATCGCCTTTATCAGCTTTTAAAGTACCTGGCAGCCTTAGGGCCTGACGGTATACTGGTTCAGGACTTTGGGATAATTACCATGGTCCGGGAAAATTTTCCTTCCCTCAAGCTCCATGCTTCGACCCAGATGAACATAGCCTGCGCCAGGGGGGTGAACCTCCTTTCACGTTACGGCTTTTCCCGGGCGGTTCTGGCCCGGGAGCTTTCGCTTGAGGAGATCCGGGAGATCCGGGGCAGTACGAACATGGAACTTGAGGTCTTTGTCCACGGCGCTCTCTGCATGAGCGTTTCGGGCCTCTGCCTCTTTTCCAGCTACCTTGGGGGGAAATCCGCGAACCGGGGCATGTGTACCCAGGCCTGCCGCCGTTTCTACCGGCAGGAAAACGAAGGGGGGTACTATTTCAGCCCTGCGGATCTGGAGCTGATTGAAAAGATCCCGGCTCTGGCAGACGCGGGGGTTAATTCCTTCAAGATCGAAGGAAGGATGAAAAGCGCCGAATACGCAGGGACCGTGGTTGCGGCTTACCGCCGGGTTTTGGACAGCCTGGATTCAGGCGAAGAGGCCCGCTCCCGGGCGGTCAAAGAAGCGCGGGATATGCTCCGCGGCGATTTCGCCAGGGCGAAAACAAGCTTCCTCATAGACGGCTTTTCCCTGACATGGCTTAACCCGGAACAGAACGGCGGAACCGGCATTCCCCTGGGCAGGCTTCTCAGGGTGAAAGGCGGCGAAGGGGACAGGGCAGGGCTCATCGCCGGAGGGCCGGTGCTTCCGGTACCGGGGGATTCCATACGGCTTCACAAGGCCGATGACAGCGGCAGGGTATCCCATAAGCTGTCTGTGGCGGAGCCGGACAAAGGCGGGGCTTCCGGCGAATCATCCGGCAGCAGGCCGTATTGGATCGATATCCCTGAAGGCTTTGAACCAGGGGACCAGGTCTACCTCATACAGACCAAAAGCATGACCAGGCGGTATCCCCAGGTAATCCCCCGTAACCTTGCAGCTTTTAAACGCCTTCCGGGCAGGGACAAAGCGCCGCTGCCGGATCTTCCGGAAGTGAAAAAAAGCCTTTCTCAAACAAGCGGGGGAACAGGAAAATCCGGGAAAGGAAAAGGCGGATCCAAGCCGGCCTTTCCCGAAGGTCTCTACGCCCAGGTGTCCAGGCTGGAGGATCTCTATATTCTTCAGTCCAGCCGCCCTGCAGGGGTAATGGTCAATTATCATCACCAGCTTCTTTCCCGGCTTTTAGGAAGCCAAAAACAGCCGCTCCCTTTTAGCCCTGAAGATATCATACTGGTTCTGGACCCCTTCTTTCCCCAGTCCCTGGAAGCTGAACTGGTGGAGGACGTTTCTGTCCTGGCGGAAAAAGGGTACCGCCGCTTTGTGGTGAACAACCCGGGGCATTTTTCCCTTTTCCGCGATTCAGGCGTGGTTCTTGCCGCCGGTCCCTGGCTTTACGTGTTTAACCAGTGGGCCTATGCTTTTACTGTATCCAACGGCGCTGATTATTTTGTCTCTCCTTTAGAGAACAACCGCCAGAATCTGGAACGGACGATCCCGCAGGAAGGCTCCCGGGGCTTCAGGCGATCCCAGGTTTTTATTACCCTGTATTCACGGCCCAGCCTTTTCCGCATCCGCGCCGATCTGGGGGGGATCTATAATTTTCACCGCTTTTCAGATGCCCGCGACGGGGACTTCAGACTGAGTACAGGGCCCCAGGGTTCCCTGGTGTACCCGGAAGAACCTTTCTATATTGCCGACAAGATCCCGTTTCTAAAGGAAGCCGGCTTTAGCCGTTTTATTCTGGATTTTTCCGCTGGTTCCCTCAAGAAGGGCGAATACCGGGATTTGATGGAAGCTGTCAGAAACGCCCTTCCCCTCAAGGGCTCCGGACGCTTTAACTGGAAAGACGGGTTCTATAAAACCGAAGAAACCGGCGAGAAACGGGCTGCGCCTTAATTTTTTTGTGTACAATTTTTGCATATATCGTGTATACTAGAGTATCATGAACGAGAAGAGGTGGCATTATGATAGAAGGAAGTACCAACAGGTCCGCAGGGACTAAACTGAGCTTCGGGA
>JAITEW010000021.1 GCA_031281855.1 Treponema sp. | reverse complement strand
AGAATTCTTCCTCTCCCTGTTCGGCTTCTTCGTAGAAGAGAATACGGGAACAGTAGGGGCAGAATACAATTTCTTTTCCCATACGCACATTATTGGCAAACTGGGCAGGGAGGATCATGTGGCAGCCCATACAGACGCCGCCTTTTATGGCTACAATGCCCCGGCCCATTTTGTTCCGTATGATGCGTTCAAATTTAAAGAGCACTTCAGGATCAAGATCCGGCGTAAGCTCTTTTTCCCGGCTGTTAAGCGCGTCCACCTGGGCCTTTTTTTCCGCAACTTCAGCCTCAATGCCTTTCCGGCGTTCCGCAAGCTCCTGTTCCTGCTGTTCGATAAGAGCCGCCCTTTGCTTTATCTGCTCGTCCAGGTCCGCGAGGATGCGCTCTTCGCGCTGGAGATCCTTGCGGAACTGCTGTTCCTTTTCGGCGGCGTCCCGGATTTCCTTGTCCAGAGCCTCGTATTCCCGCTGGGTGTTGATCACGTCCATGTTTTTCTCAGCGTGTTCCCGAAGTTCTTCAGCTTCCGCGAGGGATTTCCGGAATTCCGCTTCAGCGGCTTTGGCGGTATCGTAATCCTGGTTCAGGTCAAAAAAAGTTTTTTTTGTCCTTCCCAGGACTTCTTCCTGAGTCATGATCAGTTTTGGAATTTCCTGGATACTCTGTTCCAGGGTGATCTTTTCAGACAGGATATCCTGCAAGGTCCTTAATTTTTCAAAGACATCTTCAGTTACCATTTATTTCCCCTCAATATTAATTAGTTCATTAATTAGTTCCCTAATTAATTAGTTCCCTTCATTCAAACAAAGCATTATACAATACCAGATCGCGGCAAAAAGGGCTATAGCCTCTTCCGGCCGGGCTTTTTAGCCAAAAAAACGCTTTAGTGATCCAGGTAGTCCTTAAGACGGCGGCTCCGTTTGGGATGGCGCAGGCGGCGCAGGGCTTTGGCTTCAATCTGGCGTATCCGTTCCCTGGTGACGTTAAAATAAAGGCCCACTTCTTCCAGCGTAAGTGAATAACCGTCGTCCAGGCCGAAGCGCATCTTCAACACCTCCTGTTCCCTTGCAGGCAAAGTGGAAAGCACCCTGGTGAGCTGCTCCTGGAGCAGGGTAAAGGCGGTGATGCTCGCGGGGTTTTCCACGTCCATGTCTTCGATAAAATCCCCAAGCGATGAATCTTCCTCTTCGCCGATTGGGGTTTCCAGGCTGATAGGCTCCCTAGCGACGTTCTTTACCGATTTTACCCGCTGAGCGGTCCAGCCCAGGCGTTCGGCGATTTCCTCGTCTGTAGGTTCCCGCCCAAGCACCTGCATGAGCTGCCGGGATTCACGGACCACTTTGTTGATCTGCTCAATCATGTGCACCGGCACCCTGATGGTCCGGGCCTGGTCGGAAATGGATCGGGTTATGGCCTGGCGTATCCACCAGGTGGCGTAAGTCGAGAATTTAAAGCCCTTTTGGTATTCGAATTTCTCCACTGCCTTGATAAGGCCGATGTTCCCTTCCTGGACCAGATCGAAAAAATGGAGCCCCCTGTTGGTGTATTTTTTGGCAATCGAAACCACCAGGCGCAGGTTGGCCTTGATGAGCCGGTCCTTGGCGTTCTTCATCATCACCCTGCCGCGGCTGATCTCCTTGGCCATCTGGTTGATGCTCTCAATGGTTTCCTCGAATTCGGCTTCCATGGAACGGAGTTTCTTTTCGGTTATCTGGATAAGCCTGATTTTTTCCTTGATTTCGTCGGAACTGAGCCCCAGGGCGTCTTCAAGTTTTTCCCGCTCTTCCTTAATGGTCAGCCCCCTGCCCAGCGCCCGCAGCTCTTTAAGGGACCCTACTCTGAGGTGTTTTTCGATACGCTCCTGTTCTTTCTTGTAACGTTTGATGCGTTTCGCGGCTTGGACAAATTTCTCCGAAAAACCGTAGATCTCGTCAGGGTGGATTTCCGCGTTTTCGATGATCTTCATGATCTGCCGCCGCAGATCGTTAAGTTCAGGATCTTCGAAGATGTTCACCCCTCTGGAGATGAGCTTCTTTTTATTTTCAATATAGTTTTTAAGATCCCCCAGGACAATACGGAGGGTTTCTTTGTAGAACTGGTTGAGCCTCCGCCGTTCGGTCATGTGCTCGGTGATCTCTTTCTTGGAAAGGTTCAGTTCCCTGAGATCCCTTTTCGAAAAGGCTTTTTGGGCGATATGGTAGAATTCAGGGATGATCATGCCCGACTTTTTAATCACCCCTTTGATGATATTTTCCCCGTCTTCCATGGACTTGGACAGTTCTACTTCCTGTTCCGCTGTAAGAAGGTTCTCCCTGCCGATTTCCCTGAGGTACAGCCTAATGGGATCGTCCACCGCCGATTCTTTTTCGCTGTAAACCAGGCGTTTCTTTTCGGCCTCCTGGTCCTTGCGGACCGTGGTTTCGGCCTCATCTTCCCCTGCGGCGTCTTCTTCGATAAGCTGGACATTATTGGCTTCCAGGAGGGCCAGGACTTCCTCGATTTTGTCCGAATTGGCGATGTGTTCGGGCAAATAATCCTGAAGTTCCTCGTAGGACAGGGTTTTTTTCTCTTTTGCGTATTCAATCAGCTTAACAACCGCCGGGTCCGGAACGGAAACGTTTGGGGAGGCCTCCCCGGTTTCCGCCTGTACAGTCCCTTCGGTTTCTGCCGCCGTGTCCGGCGCTTTTTTGAGTGTCTGCGTCTCTGTCATCGCTTGTCTTCCTTCAATCGAAGCAATTCTCTGTCAATCTCCATCTTCTCCGCCAGGAGTTCTTCGGTTTCCCCGGTGTTCCCTTCGTTTCTTTTCAGGTCCTGCAGTTTTGCGATGATCTCGTCCCTCCGGTGTTTTAACTTTTTACCGGCCGTCATATTCCTGCAGTCCGCCAGAAGCTGCCCGGGATTTATGGTAAATTCCCCTGAACCTCCCCGCTGGAGATAAAAATCCCTGAGTTCCTGGCTGGAAATCCGGGCCAGAAACTGGTCGACTCCTGTCTCGTCATGTACAAAGCATTCTTCCATTGCGACAAAAAGTTCTTTTGCCGCAGGATCTTCCAGTTCGTTTATTTTAAGAGTCTTCCTGAATTCCGGATACAGGCGTTCTTTCGCGCCCGCCATGTCGTTAGCCGCTACCGCCATGAGCAGAAAAAGCTCATCCGAAAGGCGGATAACGCCTGAATGCTGCCTGGGGTTTTCCTCCTTGGCAAGTCCCGCGCTCCTTCCCTGTCTGTCCGAACCGAAGCGCCGCAGATCGTTTTCAATCGCCGTCCTGGCGGTTCCGAAAGCTGCGGCAGCGGTTTCAATACAGGCATCCCGGGAAACCTCCGAATCAAGGGCTTCCAGATAAGGAAAAAGAAAAGCCGCCGCTTTTGCCTTTCCCCCTGAAGCGTTGATGTCAAACAAGGATTTAGCACGGGAAATTAAGAAATCAAAGTCATTTATAACCCATTTAATCCTTTTTTGCAACGCCTCTGGACCGAAATTTTTTAATATGTCAGCAGGGTCTTTCGTTTCAGCGCCGTTCTCGCCGCCCGGTACGACAACGGCGCCGGAAAGGCCGTTCCTGCGGCACGTGAGTATGCCTTTGACCGCCGCTTCCTGGCCTGCACGGTCGGAATCGAAAACCAGAACCGCCTTTTCCGCCCAGCGGCGCAGAAGCCTGGCCTGGCCGTCGGTAAAAGCCGTTCCCAGTGGGGCGACTGAGTTGGAAATACCCGCCTGGTGGAGCGCTATGACGTCCATATAGCCTTCCGCGATATGCACCGTTTTGGTAAGCCGTATTTCGGGAATAGCAAGATCTATGGCGAAAAGGGTTTCCCCTTTTTTGTAGATGTCGATTTCCGGGGAATTGATGTATTTAGGAGCCTCACGGCCATCGGCGCCCGGCGCCCCTTCCAGTATCCTGCCGCCAAAGGCCACTACCCTTCCCTGCCTGTCGGCAATTGGGAACATAAGCCGCCCTGCGAAAAGAGGCGCCCCTTCGTGCCGTGAAGAAAAAAGCCCCGACACGGCAAGGAAATCCCTGGAGTATCCCTTTTGCAGCAGGAATGAGAAGAGCCAGCGGCGGTCCGCAGGAGCATATCCTAAACGGAATCGCTCAATCATTTCGTTATTCAATCCTCTGGATATAATATACTGCTTTGCCGGGGCTCCTTCAGATTTTTCGAGTAAAAAATGATGAAAAGTTCCGGCCATACGCCGGTAAAGCTCAAAAAGTTCTTCTTTTTTACGCGACTTTGCCTCGTCTCCGGGAGAAACCTGGCCGGTCTGGGAAGTTTCATAGGCAATTTCCACGCCGAACCGTTTGGCCAGGATCTCTATGGTTTCAGGGAAGGTCAGCTTGTCCATTTCCATGACGAAGCTCAGGACCGAACCGCCTTTGTGGCAGCCGAAGCAGTAGTAGGTTTTGCGGTCAGGGTCCACTGTGAAGGAGCCGGTTTTTTCCTGGTGAAATGGGCAAAGCCCCCACCACCGGCCGCCCCGTTTTTCAAGCCTCACGTAATCGCCTACCACTGCAAGGGCGTCCATACGGCCGGAAACTTCATCTATAGTGGATTTGGCGATAAGGGGCATGCTAAAAAGAACGTCCTTTAACGTAGAGAGCCCCGGCTCTGATATGGTCGTCCAGGGTCCGGGAAAAATAGTGCTTCCCTGCTGCTGCGTCGGTCAGCCGGAAGTAGAGAAAATCCGACGCCGCCGGGTGGAAAGCGGCGGCAAGAGCCGTCCTGCCGGGAGCCGAAATGGGTCCCGGAGGCAGGCCCGGCATGATATAGGTATTGTAGGGATCACGTATAGCAGTGTCCCTGTTGTAAAGGACTTCGGGGTGGGGCCTGCCCTGGATTTCGGTGATCACGTATTCCACTGTGGCGCAGGACTGGAGGGCCATGCCGATGTTCAGGCGGTTGTAAAAAACCCCTGCCATAAGGCCCGCTTCCTCGTCTACACGGTATTCCCGTTCCACGATGGACGCGATAATAACCCGGCTGTTCAGATCCCTGGCGTTCATATTCAGGGCTTCAGGGGCAATTTCGCGCAGGCGCTCAAAAAAAGTATCCGCCATAGCGGTTACGACCATACCCGCAGGGAACGAAAGGGGGAAAAAATAGGTATCCGGGTAGAGGTAACCCTCCATGGTTTCGCCTGAAACATGGTAATTGTTCCTGATAGTTTCGGAAGCCGCCGCTTTCAGAAAATCCCCTGCGGTACATATCCCTGCTTCTTCCATGATCCTGGCGGTTTTTTTCAGCGTCACCCCCTCAGGGACCGTTACCCTTACCAGAATCTGGCTCCCTGAGACCAAAAGCGCGTGGATGCCCATCTGGGTTGCAGGCAGTTCAATCCTGTAGAACCCGGACTTGATGTAATCCCGGTTAATCCGGGATAAAAGCTGCCACAGATACCGGCTTCTGATCACCCCTGCTTCTTCAAGCCGTTTCCCTACTGAATAGGCGGTTTCTCCGTTCTTTACCTCCAAAATAAGAGCGTTATTTTCCCCGTCGGGCCTGAGAGTCCTGTCGCCTGCCTGGAACCGGGGCGGCGCGTCAGGAGGGGAATTAAGGCGGATCACCACAGCCAGGGCCGCCGCTGTACAAACAAGGAAAAAAGCAAGCAGGATACTGGCATATTTGATCCACCGGGAAACGGAAGACATCTTACCTCTCTTGGATACCATCGTTCGTTAGAATCCCCTGAATTTATGAATCGAGCTCTTCAAACTCCCGGATGGAAAGCCTGGTGTACAGAATACGCTCAATCCTCCGGAGTATGTCCCGTTCCGGGCCGGAAAGGCCGGCTTCGTTTTTTTTAAGCCCCCGGAACAGGGCCTTGCAGTCATCGAAATCCAGGAATAGCCCGGTTTCTTGGTTATCTTCCATGATTAAAGATCTATCTCCATGCCTTCCATGGCCAGCGTGAGCTTTATTCCTTTGATATTCATCCGTTCAGTATACCACTTTGCGGACTGGAGGATATTGAAAAGCTTGTGATCGTCATAGGTCGGATCATGGTGGAAAAGGACCATGTGCTTAATCCCCCAGTTCGCGGCAAAATCCACTGCCATACTGAAGGCGCTGTGCCCCCAGTTGTATTTTTCGATAGCTTCCCCGAGGGTGTACTGGGAATCGATAACGATAATATCCGCATCCGCGAAAAAGGTGGCGTTTTCATCATTTTTTATAAAGTCGTTAGCGGACAGCTCGGTGTCAGTGGCGTAGATGAACTTATGCTTCCCATCATCTACCTTGTAGGAATAGGAATCACCGGGATGGTTCATTTTTTTCCACGTAATCACCGCCTCCCCGAGGGCCTGCCGGTCTGTGAGGACATGGAATGTCTTTTTTGCCCCCATGGATTCGATATGCACCGGGAAATAGGGAGAAGTCATCTGGCCGTGAAGGGAAGTTTCCAGGTTGGGCTTTGGCGAATAGAAATCCACTGAAACAGAAGGATCGTACGCGGGATTGAAAAACGGCAGCCCCTGGATGTGGTCCCAGTGGAAATGGGAGAAAAAAATGTGGTACTGCAGGGGTTTGGGCTTTTCCCGTGGCAGGGCAATCCCCAGTTCCCGTATCCCTGAACCGGCGTCGAAGACAACGACCTCTGCGGGGTTGTCAAGCTGTACAGAGACGCAGGGGGAATTCCCCCCGACGGTCCCGAAAAGCCACGGCGGCAGGGCCGCCAGGAACCGTTCGCGGCTTTCAGGGGACGCGATATCCTCGGGCGTAAGGCGTTCCAGTATGGCCGAAATCTTGGATTTTATCTGACACGGCAACTGGGGCGCAGGCAGGGACCCGCGAACGCCAAAAAACCGGATATGCATCACCCCCCCCCTTTAAAGCGTTCGGTTTTTCGTATAATAATAGGTTCAGCCTCCTGCCGTTCAAGCCAGGCTTCAATATCCTCTGCCGTATAGAGCCGTCCGTGCTCCATGCCGGGGCAATCCGCTGCCGTATCTTTCCAGGAACCTTGGGAACCCAAAACATGGGGCCAGAACGGGAACGCACGGCACTGGAGGGGGCGGGCGTTATAAACGGAACATCCCCCCGGGCCCTCCTGGGGCTGAACCCAGAAAATACAGTCAAAATTGGATTTTTCCCGCAAAGAAAGCCGCTCAGGCCCGGCAAGAGAGGGAACCCAGCGGCAATAGGTTTCCATAAACTCAGTATAGCCCATATTCAGGGCTTTTACTAGAACGCCGAGATCCTTCCGGGAAAGAAATACATAGCCGCTTTCATACCTGCAGCACGCCGAACAGCGGGTACAGGAAAAGCGCAGGCCGCTGGCGTAAAACGGCTTCTGTCTGCTGCCGGATAATCCCGAAGCCCCCTTCGATTTTTCCATGTTCTCCTTGTCTAAAATAGTTTGCCTAAAATTGAATATTTTTCAAGTAGAATCCCAGGCCCCTGTGCCGCAGGCTGCTGTGTATTTTCCGCTTGACAAGCCATAGCGGAACATTTATTGTATACATGAGCAGGTTAATTGTATACTTCCAAACTGAACATTTAAGCATAGGAGCGATTGAGCTATGGCAAACCATTTTTCTGTTTTTACAAAGCCCTGGAAAACCCAGTCACTGAACGAATTAGGGGTTCTGGTACGAAATATGGGCTTTGACGCCGTAGAGTACCCCCTGCGGGAGGGCTTTCAGGTACAACCTTCAGAAGGGGCCAAAGGGATACTGCGGCTCGCTAACACCCTGGAAAGGCACGGCGTGCTGGTAACGAGCCTCGCTGCAGGCATTGACGTGCATACTGCTGACGGAAAGGGCGAGGTTATAGGCGTCAACGAGGAGGTTTTCTCAGGCTGCGGGGAAGGGGGGATTCCTGTCATCCGTATCTGCCAGAGCTTTAACCGGAACCTGGGGTTCCACGAAAACATGGATGCCTTGCGGCGGAAATACGACAGGATTTTGCCATTCTGCATGAAGTACCAGGTTACCCTTGGAGTACAGATGCACTACGGCGACGCCGATATTACCGGTTCCTATGACAGCTATATCCTCCTTAAGGATTACGATCCCCGCTATATCGCCGCTGTGTGGGACGCCGGCCATTCCGGGCTTGCGGGAGAGAATCCCCGCTACACCCTGGACTGCCTTTGGGACCATCTGTGCATGGTCAATTTCAAGGCCGCCCGGTGGTTCCGGGAAAACCCCGCTGCGCAGACAGATGAAGCCAAGTGGGGCGCCGAATGGGTTACAAGCCGCGAAGGCATGGGAAGTTGGGCGGCGGCGGTAGAGTACCTCAAAAGCCGGGGCTATTCAGGAACCGTGTGCCTGCCTGCCGAGTACAGCGAAGAGCCCCAGGTGGAAAAATACGCCAGAGAAGACCTGAAGTATATCAACGGCCTGTTCGGAGGACCGCAATGAACAAACTGAAAATCGTCATGATAGGCGCCGGGAGCCGGGCAAACCAGGTTATCTACCCTTCTTTTAACGATCTTGCAAAAGCCGGGAAAGTTGAAATCGCCGGGATCTGCGACATCGATCCTGAACGTTTAAACAAAACCGCTGACACCTACGGCGTCAAAAACCGGTACGGTTCAGGCGGCGTTTTCGATTACCGGAACATGATACGCGATATCAAGCCCGATGCGGCAGTGGTTATCGGCCAGCCTCATCTTATGTACGACATCTGGATGTGGTGTCTGGAACAGGGGCTTCATCTCTATATCGAAAAGCCCATGGCCCTGAGCATACACCAGGCCAGAGCCCTGGCGGCTACAGCCAGGCGCAAAGGCGTGGTAACCCAGGTAAGCCTTCAGCGGCGTTATACCCCTATGGTCGTAAAGCTCAGGGAAGAATGCCTCAAGCGGGGGCAGATGACCCATGTGGTCTGCAAATTCTACAAAAGCGATATTCATGATTTTCTGGGCCCAAGGGATCACATGATGGACGACACGGTCCACGCGCTGGATACCCTGCGCTGGATGGCTGGGTCGGAAATCGCGCGTATCGACAGCATTACAAACCGCATAGGCACAGTGGACATCAATGTGATTATGGCCCAGCTAACTTTTGCCAACGGCTGCATCGGCCATCTCATGAACAACTGGTCTTCAGGAAAACGGATCTTCGCTGTAGAGATGCACGCGCCTGGGATCTATGTTGAAGCCGAACACGAAACCAAAGCCTGTCTTTACGCTGACGGGAACCTTACGCCCCAGGTTTTCGATACCGCCGAAGCCGCAGGGAGCAGGGAATTCCACGTCTACACCGGGGTTCTGGCGGCGGCTGAAGATTTTACCCGCTGCTGCCTTTCCGGCGGGCAGCCAGGGGCCTGTTTTGACAATACCCTTAACACCATGAAAGCCGCTGAGATGATCCTGGCACAGTCGCTTATTAAAGAAGGATTTTGAACAGCATGCAAAAGGTACGGATAGGCGTTATCGGCGCCGGGGGGATAGCCTGTTCTATTCATCTGCCGCTTCTGGCCGCTATGGCCGAAGTAGAGCTCCGCGCTGTCTGCGATTTTTTTCCCCAACGCGCTCAGAAAGCGGCGGAACGGTTCAATATTCCCGGAATTTTTCTCTCATACCACGAAATGCTGGCGCAGGAAAACCTGGACGCTGTTTTCGTGCTTGTTCCTCCTGACGGGCTTTTCCGGGCCGCCGGCGACTGCCTCCTTGCAGGGAAACATGTTTTTATGGAAAAGCCCATGGGTATAAGCTCCTTCCAGGCAAAGAGCCTTAAGGAAATCGCCGGATCTCAAAGGCGCATACTCCATACGGGATTCAACAGGCGTTTTATTCCGTTAGTCAGGGAAATGGTCCGGGAGTTTTGCAGGGTGTCGGAAATAACCCACGTTGAAGGCTGTTTTTACAAAAACAGCTCCCCGTCCTTTTACGGCGGCTGCGCCGGTTCGTTTATCTGCGATGTTATCCATGTGATCGATCTGGTGCGGCATCTGGCTTCAGGCGGGGCAGGGAAAATCTCCGCTGTTACCGAAGCGGAGACTCTCGAAACGAAGAACCCTCAAACCAAAATTGCCGAAGCCTGGTACTCTTCCATGAGGTTTGAAAACGGCGTTACCGGGGGAGTCAGGGCCAATTACCGTTCCGGCGGGCGGGTGCATCAGTTTGAAATCCACGGACCCGGGGCTTCGGCGTTTATCAACCTCGGTTTTGGCGAACCGGCGTGTTCAGGAAAGATACTCCTCAGCCAGGGACCCGGCACCCACAGTTTATCGGCAGCAGGCAAAGGGGAGCAGGAGATCTTCGAATTCGACGGCGTAAAAATCGCAGGAAGCGCTGAGTACGCCGATTATTACGGCTACCGCGACGAGGACCGGCTTTTTATCCAAACCGTGCAGGAAAACCAGGAAGCCTGCGATCCCGCAAGGACAGCCGAAGACTGCTCCTCTATGGAACTGGCGGAACAACTGCTTAGGGCCGTAAAAACAGGGCCTTGTTAAAGGGACAGGGATGGGATCGAATATAGACCGCGCCGGCAAAGAGCCTGTTTTCAAACAGATCTATGCTATACTGGTTTCCGAAATAGACAGCGGCGTTTACGGGGAAAGCCGGAAACTGCCGAGCGAAAAGGAATTCTGCGCCCGTTTCGGCGTGGAACGCAATACGGTGCGCAAAGCCCTGCAAATACTGGTTGACGAGGCGCGGATCATCAGGGTTCCGGGAATCGGAAGTTTTATCCGGCCTGTTTCCGCGGAACCGGGATCGGCATGCCCCGGGAGGACCCAGGCGGCCGGCGGGCAGCGGGGCGCAGGCAGCATAGTTCTCCTTATAACCCAGGTCGATTATCTCCATTCCCCTGGAGGCGAAAGTTTCCACTATAAACTTATCCACAGTTTTGAAAAACGCCTGTCCCTGCTGGGGTACAACATGCTTTTCAAACCTGTGTACCAGGACGGCGCCTTAACCAATACCATACGCGGCGCCGCTCCTGGGGGCATCATCTTTGATAGCTGCAATCAGGATATTTTTTACGCCGAAGCTTCACGTTTCGGCCTGCCCTGCGTCTCTGTGAATCATTACACCCCGCTTTTTACCAGCATCGTAAGCGACAACTTCAACGGCGCGTACCGGGTAGCAGAAAGGCTGATTCAGGCAGGGCACCGGCATGTCGCCTTTATCACAGGAAAAAGCAACCACCAGACTACCGTGGAACGGCTGAACGGTATCAGGTCTCTCTACTCCCGGATGGGTCTTTCTATCAAAAACGAGTACCTGTTTCCCAGCGACTGGACCTTCAACTCCGGCGCTGAAGCGGCCAGGACGATTCTGGGCATGAAAAAGGCGGAACGGCCTACGGCGGTCTTTGCTTTTAACGACGATCTTGCCTACGGCTGTTACAGCGTTTTTAAGAACCAGGGCCTTGCGGTGCCTGAGGATATCAGCATCGTGGGCTTTGACAAAAGCGACCGTTATGCCCAGATGTTTCCGCCTGTATCCACTGTGGATGTGAACATGAACGCCATTGTGGATTACGCCTGCTGGTACCTTTCGGAGCGTATTTCCGGACAGGCCCCGGGGACCTGCGCGAGGATACAAATCGACACCGCTTTCTGCGATAACGGCACGATAAAAAACATATCTTGACATTACCAGCATATCGGTATATATACATGTATATGAATATACGAATAAACAAGGATCGCGTTTTAAGCCGCATCGGTATAGGATGCTGGGCTTTTGGCGGAGGCGAATACTGGGGCGAACAGAACCAAAAGGACGTGGACGCCGTAGTCCGCATGGCTGTGGAACGGGGTATCAATGTTTTTGATACCGCGCGTATGTATAACAACGGCGCCAGCGAAGTTTCACTGGGCAAGGCCCTCAAGGGCATCCGGGACAGGGCCTTTGTCATTTCCAAGGTCTCCCCTGCGCGGGCTTACCGGAAGACCCTTAAAGAGGAATGTGAGATTTCCCTCAAAAACCTGGACATGGATCACCTGGATCTCTATATGATGCACTGGCCCATTAACCCTCTGGGGATAAAGCATTTTACCGATGATCCTGAAATCATCGCCCATCCGCCTGGTACCGAAGAGGCCTTCGCCGCCCTTATGGAGCTGAAAAAGGAAGGCAAGATCCTCCACATCGGCGTGAGCAATTACGGCGTTACGCAGCTTAAGGAAGCCGCAGGGGTCTGCCCGGAAATCGAAGTGAATGAGATGCCGTACAACATTATTTCCCGCGCCATTGAGGCTGAAATCATGCCGTACTGCGCGGAGCGCGGCATAGCCATTATCTCATCTATGACCCTCCAGCAGGGAGTGCTTGCGGGGATTTACAAAACCGCCGCGGACGTGCCGCCTCATCAGGCCCATTCGCGGCACTTTGCCCAGGAACGGGGAAAGGGCACGTCAAGGCATTACGAAAACGGAGCGGAAGAAGAGGTCTTTAGGACCCTGGCGCTGCTCCGGGAAATTGCCGCGGATTTAGGCGTTTCCGTTGCCCAGCTCTCGGTAGCCTGGGTCCTGGCTAACCCCTTGGTTGCCTCCGCCCTTATCGGCTCCAGAAACGAAGCCGAACTGGAAGACAATATCAAGGCCATGGAACTAAAACTCCCTGCAGGCCTGGCGGCGAAGATAAACGAAGTAAGCCAGGCGGTTCTTGATAAATTGGGAAACAACCCGGACTATTACGAGAATTCCCGTGAAAGCCGGATCTATTAAGCAAAGCAAAGGAGCGGATTATGAAAGCGCTTTTAATGAAAGAGTACAAGAAGCTTACATTCACGGATGTGCCTGATCCGGTAATCGAATCGGGTCATGACTTTCTGGTAAAGGTCAAGGCAGTTTCCATCTGCGGTTCCGACGTTCACGGTTTTGACGGCTCCACAGGCCGGCGCAAGCCCCCTATCATCATGGGGCACGAGGCTGCGGGAGAAGTGGTTTCGACCGGGAAAGATGTTACGGGATTCAAAGCAGGGGATCGCATTACTTTCGATTCCACTATTTACTGCGGCTCGTGTTTCTACTGCCGGAACGGCCAGGTGAACCTCTGCGACAACCGCATGGTCCTTGGGGTTTCGTGCGACGATTACCGGCGCCACGGGGCTTTCGCCGAATACGTGGTGGTTCCTGAGCACATCTGTTTCCTCCTGCCAGAGGGGCTCAGCTACGAGGAAGCCGCTATGACCGAACCCGCAGGCGTGGCCGCCCACGCTTTCAGGCTTAGCCCAGTGGGGCTTAACGACACCGTGGCGGTAGTCGGCGCAGGGCTCATCGGCCTCCTCGTCCTTAGCATACTCAGGGCTTCGGTGTCAGGGAAGATTATCGCACTGGATACGGACGGGAACCGGCGCAAAACGGCGCTGGACCGAGGGGCCGACGCCGTCTTTGATCCCGCCGACCCGGCTGCTCATAAGAAGATCCTCGATCTTACCGGGGGCCGCGGGGTTGACCGCGCCTTTGAAGCCGTAGGGGCCACAGCGCCTATCAAGACCGCCCTTTCACTGGTCCGCAAAGGGGGCTCTGTTACCCTTATCGGGAACGTGAGCCCCACTATCGAGCTTCCCCTCCAGACCGTGGTTACCCGCCAGATAAGCCTCTTCGGCTCCTGCGCCATTGGCGGGGAATACCCTATCGTTATGGATATGATCGCCAGGAAAAAGATAGACGTCGCCTCTCTTATCAGCAAGAAGGCGCCACTTTCGGAAGGGCAGATCTGGTTTGACAAACTCTACAACAGGGAAGACAATCTCCTCAAAGTTGTGCTCATTCCGTAACGAGGCATAAGGAAGTATTATGAAGGAAAAAGTACGAATTGGCCTGACAGGTTACGGCAAAGTAGCCAACCTCCACGCCGAAGCCCTCGCCGCCGCATCAGGAGGGGAGCTGGTATCGGTCTGCGGCAGGAACGCGGAACGCCGTAACGCTTTTGCGTCTAAATGGAAGATCGCTTCCAGGGACACCCCTGAAGAGATGGTTCTCAAAGACAAGGTGGACGCTGTTATCATCACCACCCCTCATCCCCAGCACCGTGACGGCGCTCTTGAAGCCCTGGCTGCAGGCGCCCATGTGCTTGTGGAAAAGCCCATGGCTGTGACAGCGGCCGAATGCGACGAGATGATCGGGGCTGCCAAAAAAGCGGGGAAGCTTCTTTCCGTGGTGTGCCAGCGCCGCTGGTTCCCTGCATGCGCAAGGATAAAAAAAGCCATTGACGAAGGCAAATTGGGAAAACCCGTTCTGGCGCAGCTTACTATTCTGGGCTGGCGGGACAAGGCCTATTACGACAGCGATCCCTGGCGGGGCAAGTGGGCCACCGAAGGTGGCGGTATCCTCATCAACCAGGCTCCCCATCAAATCGATCTCCTCCAGTGGTACATGGGTCCCTTTAAGGAGATTCACGGTTTCTGGGACAACTTCAACCACCCTTACATCGAAGTTGAAGACAGCGCCGTTGCGGCTATCCGCTTCGCGTCAGGCGGCCTGGGCTCGGTGCTGGTGAGCAATTCGCAGAAACCCGGGATCTACGCGAAAGTCCATGTCCACGGAAGTTCCGCCTGGTCCGCAGGGGTGCAGACCGACGGCGGCGCCATGTTTATCGCAGGGATGAGCACTATTACCGAACCTCCTCTTAACGACCTCTGGACCATTGAAGGCGAAAAGGAACTGCTGGATACATTCCGCGCCGAAGACGAGGCCTTTTTCAAGACCATCAACCCTACGGTGTACTTTTTTACCTGCCAGCTTGAGGATTTCTGCGCTTCTATCCGGGAAGGCCGCCCGCTTACTTCTACAGGCGAAGAGGGAAGGGAAACAGTCAGGTTCATTGAGACAGTGCTGAAAACGCGATACCGCGGAAGTCCTTGTTAGTCTTTTTCTTCTTTAGGTTCTTTCCTGACTACCACGCGCCTGCTTTTGGCAGGCGTGTCCCCGGGTTCGGTTTGTTTCGGTTTTTCCCTGCCGGGGTGCCCGGCTCTCCGTTTTTCCCTTACCGCTTTTTCCAGGACCTTGAGGGACTCGTCGAAGCCTGTGAGGAATTCTTCAATGTTGTCGGCAAAAAGGATCACCGACTGGCGCTCGAACCCGCCGGTTTCACGGTTTTTGCTTTCAACGATATTGAGGTAGAGATCCCCCATGCGGTTTTCCTTCACATTGAAGAAATACGTCCTGTTGTGCACTGCTACTTTGGTGGAAAAAATTTCTCCCCGTACTCCCATGATTTTCCTCTCCTCAACCTGACTGACTGTCGGCTTCAAATACCATACGGCGCTGCCATTCGATAAGGTCCCGTTCCAGCCGCTTGTCGGAACCTTCGGCGTCCGCCATAACCCGGAAAACCGGTTCAGTGCCGGAGCCGCGCATCCAGACGCACGCGATCATCCTGCCTTCGCTGTTGAGGAACCCAATCTTAAGCCCTCCCCTTCCGGCTTCGGCGAAATTGGCTATTCCCCGTTTCTCATCCATGCCGTTATACACAGCCGCTTCCCAGCAGGAGATCCCGTAACGGCTTTTGAGTTCCCCTTTCCGCTCTTCCCATTCCCTAAGAAAGATACGCTGGAAACGCTCTTTAAGCAAACCATGATCGGCGGTCTTTACTTTCAGCACCGCTTCTTCCGAATAGGCCCCGGTGGTTACAAAGGCAGGGAGTGAGGCGATAATATCCGCAAGAGTAAAATCCTCCCTGTACGTTTCGCTCTGATCCGAAAGGCTGCACCAGAGTTCATAGAGGCCCTTTCTTTCAGGAGCGCTGCGGATAGTAAGGAGTTTGATGATGGCTCCCACTGTGTCCAGCGGATCGCGGACCGCCGAAGGGTGGGTTATGTTACCGCCGGCCGAACCTTCGCCGAGTATGCGCACCATGCAGCCCTGTTCCCGGAGCCTGCGGGCAAGCCCCACCACATTGGCCTCCCCTACTTCGGCGCGGAACACCGGAACGTCAAAGGCCGCCGCGATTTTGTCAATTCTAAGGGACGTGGGATCGTTCACAGCCAAAGCGGCCCTGGTAAGGGCGTTGCCTTTGTTGTCGTATTTCAACTCCCCGGTCCAGACCAGGTACGCCAGTTCCGCCATACAGGCCAGCGCGAAAACCTCCTGGGCTTCCAGGGCGCGGCTCCGCTTTTCCCCTTCATCCCAGATCACGAGGTTGCCCCTGTCCCCGTCGCAGTCCGGCACATAGCCCAGAATGAACGAAGGATCTTCCCTGTGAAGTTCTTCCAGAAAACGCCTGCAAGGTTCCAGGGATTCCCCTTCGGGCACTATGCGGTGGCTTATCCCGCCGGGCCTGTCGTTGATAGCCCTGAACGAGGCCCCAAGGCCGCAGAGGAACTCGCGGTCTATAGAAAGGGTGCGTGCTGAACCGTTGAAGTCCGCCGCTATCCCTAAAGGCCGTTCCCTTATGCCCTGGGCTATGGTTTCCAGAACCTTTTCCGATTCCCTGCCGCCGGGAAACCCGGTGATGACTTCAGTGGTAAAATCCCGGTAGGCCCTTAGGGCTTCTTCTTTGTATTTCGCAGAAGATGAATAAACCCCGGCCAATTCACCCTCTCTGGTTCCCACAAGAAGCGTTTCTGTTTCGGCGATGCGATCCTTTTGCCCTGTAAAGGCCCTGAAGCTCTTTACCAGTTCCGCTGCCTCCGAACCAGGCAGGACCCCGCCGTCGGTAAGGCCGAATTTGATGCCGTTGTGCCCTATAGGGTTGTGGCTTGCGGAAATGAAGATGAACCCCCCTGCGAGGCCCTCAAGGCTTCGGGCATAGGCCATGATCTCCGGCGCTGCCGATACGCCCAGGTAACGGACTTCCCAGCCTTCCACAACGAGGGTCCTGATCACAGCGCCCGCAACCGCTTCGCCGGTGGGCCTGGTGTCCCTGCCTACAATGATGCTCCTGGGCTCTGCTTTTTTGAGATAATCCGAAAACACCCTCGCAGCGGCGGATACTATTATCCTGTGCCCAGGGGAAATACCCGGCGCCGGGCTTTCTTCATCGCCGTTTTCAGCAAAAATCCCCCGCCAGCCTGAGGCGGAAAGGATCATCCCTGAAACAACTTTTTCCAATTCTAAATCCATGGGCAATTAGTATAGCCTGAATACGACGAAACAATCAATCTCGCATTCTCTCACGCTCCATTTTCCGTCTGTACTTGTCAATCCTGAACACGCTGTAATCGCCGCATTTCATGTGCGCGTTATACAGGTTTCCCGCGGCGGTTATTATCGATACTATCCTGGGCGTTTCCTGAATCGACACGATCTC
>JAITEW010000255.1 GCA_031281855.1 Treponema sp. | reverse complement strand
ACCTTTGGAAATGGCAAGCGCCGTAAAGCAGGCTGAGGCGGTCCTGAAAGGAGGACCCCGCCCTTTAGCGGTCCGGGCTCCAGAGGGCCCGGATAAAAACCGCGAAAACAACGCTTGGGAAAATCCCCCCCCTGGAGTGCCGCAAAAATTTGAGGAGCCGGAACCCGCAAGGGCAGCGAAAGACGCGATAAAGCCCGGCCAGGAAGGCTTTTTGACCGAAGGCTTCAAGCGGTATATGGCGGCCAAAGAAAGCGGCGGAACCGATCCGGAACCGCCGGCCCGGGAGTGGTCTGCGGCAGAAGCCCTTCCTCAAACGGAAGATGAAAATAAAAGCGGAGTCGAAACAGTGTTGCGGCTTTTCAACGGAACCATTGTAAAAAACGGAATGGAGACATGAATGAATATCAATCCTTTTGAAATCCTGAAAAACGCCCAAAAGATCCAGGAACAAATGGGCGCTTTTCAGGAGAAACTTGGCAGCCTGAAGGTAACCGGTTCCTCCGGAGGGGGGATGGTCGAAATCGAAATGAATGGCAGGATGGAAGTTCTGGCAGTCAGAATCGGAAAAGAGGCCGTAGAAGAAGGGGAGGAAATGCTCCAGGACCTCGTGGCCGCATCGTTCAACAATGCACTGGAAAAAATCCGGGAAGCTGTAAACCGGGAAATGGGAACTTTGACCGGCATGCCCGGCGGTTTCCCGGGAATGCCGGGATTTCCTTCATGAACCCTCAGGGGCTCAACGCTCTTGACCGGCTTACGGCGCTCCTCTCAAAACTGCCGGGAATAGGGAAAAAAACCGCAAGCCGTTTGGCTTATCATATCCTTGATGAAGATCCGTCCTACGCCCGGATCCTGGCTGCGGAACTAACGGGCCTTCATGAAGCGGTCAGGCGCTGTTCACGGTGCGGCAGCTACACCGAAAGCGATCCCTGTCCTGTGTGTTCCGATCCCGGCAGGGATCATTCGCTCCTCTGCGTAGTGGAGCGGGCCCAGGATGTGCGGATTATTGATGAATCCCGGGAATACCAGGGCCTCTTCCATGTTCTTGGCGGCCTCATTGCCCCGCTGGAAGGCATTGGCCCCGGGGACCTGTCCATCAACCGCCTTGCGGAGCGCATCTGCGAAGAAGGGGTCAAGGAACTCATCCTGGCTCTGAATCCCACCATTGAAGGGGACACTACCGGCCTCTACCTCCAGCGCTTCCTCAAGGAAAAACTGAACGGCTTTCCCCTGGAAATCACCCGCCTGGCGTCGGGCCTCCCTGTAGGCGGGGACCTTGAATACGCCGACCGCCTGACCCTGTCCCGGAGTTTTCGGGGAAGGGTTAAACTGTAACGGTAAACCTTTCAGCGGCATGGGGTACTGTTTAGCGCGAAGGTTTTATGATAAAATAAGGCATGTTTATGTTCAGAAACCAATCTTTGTGTGCCTGTATAGGCGGGCTCTTTTTTACGCTCCTGGCGGAAACCGCGTTTGGAGCGCCCGGAGACGCGGCGTTAGGAGAAGGTCTCTTTGCCCGGATCAGTACGGCAAAAGGGGACATTGTCATACGCCTCGAATATCAAAAGGCGCCCCTGACGGTCTGTAATTTCGTAGCCCTGGCTGAAGGCAGGATGACCACCGCAGGGGGCAAGCCTTTTTTCAACGGCCTTACCTTTCACCGGGTAGAGCCTAATTTCGTAATCCAGGGCGGAGACCCCTTGGGAAACGGGAGGGGGGGGCCGGGCTACCAATTCCCTAACGAGATCGACCCTGCGCTCAAACATGACGGCCCGGGGATCGTTTCCATGGCCAATGCCGGACCGGATACCAACGGCAGCCAGTTTTTCATCACCCACAGGGCGGCGCCCCATCTTGACGGTCTTCATCCTGTTTTTGGCCGGGTGATTGAAGGCCAGAACGTGGTCAACGCCATCCGGCAAGGGGACCGTATCGAAAAAGTAACCATCATACGAAACGGCCCGCAGGCCAACGCCTTCAAAGCGGATCAGGCGGCCTTCGATGCTTTGCTGCAGAACGCCAAGGCGGCAAAAGCGGCGAGGCTCACGGCGCAGCGGAACGCGGACATAGCTGAGATTGAAAAAAAATACCCCAACACGGCGATCACCGCTTCCGGCCTCCGCTATATTATTGAAAAGAACGGGTCAGGAGCCAAACCGGCGCCAGGGAAAACCGTTTCGGTTAAGTACAAGGGAATGCTCCTTTCCGGCAAGACTTTTGACAACTCGGATTTCCGCGGCGGCAGTGTGGACTTTACGCTGGGCCAGCTCATTCCGGGTATGAACGAGGCCCTCCTGGACATGAGCCCAGGGGAAAAGCGTACCGTCATTATTCCGCCTGAGCTTGCCTACGGCGAGCGGGGAGCGGGCAACGGCGCCATTCCTCCTAACAGCTTCCTGGTATTCGATATTGAACTCCTAAGGGTAAAGTAGAAACATGAGGCTGTTCCAAAACTTCAGTTTTTGAAGCAGCCTCACCTGTTTTCACAATTTCAGGGGTAGCATAAAGGTATAGCTATGGATAATGAAGATATTTTAGGAAGGAAACTCTTTTTTCTCTATCCTTCGGCGCTTATCCAGAATCAGATAATTGCGGAACTCATCCAGCAGGAGTTTGAAGTTTACAGCGTAAAAGACCACTTCAAGCTCAGAAGGGTTCTAAAAAAATTTCCCAACTCCATCGTGTTTGCCAATATTTACGAAGGTATGACCGAAAAGGAGTGGGAGAGCTGGATCCGGGCAGTTATGAAAGATCCTGAAACAAAAGCGGTTGATATCGGGATTATCTGTTCCGGCGAGGATGAAAACCTCAAGCGGAAGTACCTGGTCCAGGTTCAGGTCCAGTGCGGCTATACAGTTTTAAAAACGGATCTCTCCCCTGCGCTGCAGCAGCTCCTGGAAATCCTAAAAGCGGTCCAGGCCAAGGGCCGCCGCAGGTACATCAGGGCGGCTACGGAAAACGAAACCAATACAACCGTGAATTTCCCTGTGAACGGCATCTTTGTCAACGGCATGATCAAAGACATCAGCGCCGTGGGCTTTTCCTGCGCCTTTACGGAAGATCCGGCATTCACCAAAAACAGCCTTTTTCAGGACATTCAGATAAAACTTCAGTCCATGATCATCAAAGCCGAAGGCATAGTTTTTGGCTCCAGGCTGGAAGGTTCCCACAAGATTTACGTAGTCCTCTTTACCCAGCGCATAGACCCCGAAGTGCGCACCAGAATCCGCAAATACATACAAGCCAATCTTCAATCCAGAATGGACGCTCTGTTCAGGTAAACTTGACCCGCAATCAGGCTGTGATACTCCGGGAACGATAAATGTGCCCCCCCTGGAGGGGGGGGGGGGGGCAGGGCTGGCGTGTTTAGTGTATATCCGGAAGACCGAATATCTTTATCCCCTCGTCAGGGAAATGCTCTTTTACCCTGGCTACCGCGCGGGCGAGGCCCCG
>JAITEW010000324.1 GCA_031281855.1 Treponema sp. | reverse complement strand
GATCTATAGGACCCAAAACGGAGCTGCCTAAACCGAACCCGGCAAGCAAAAAACCTGAGGCAAAGCCCGTCTTTTCAGGGAACCATAATAACGTGGTACTTAGAACGGTATTGTACGTGATTCCGATTCCGAGACCGCAAAAAAGGCTGTAGCTGAAACACATCCCGGCCAGAGTTTGTATCCTGGAGGCAATAGCAAAACCTGCAAAGATCAACAGCCCCGAAATCCGCAGGCATGTTTTGGGCGAAACGTATTTCGAGATGAACCCGGTTAGAATCAGTCCGCTGGTGAAAAAGACCATAACCGCGACGAAAACAAGAGTAGTTTTGTCCCTGGTCCAGGAAAATTGCCGCTCCAACGGCAGGGCCATTATGGACCATGCATAAATAAGCCCCATGAAAAGGAGTATGGTCGTTCCGCTGATTAAAAGCAGCAGCTTTTTATAATGTATTGATATATTCATATAACTAACAGCCGCGCGAACCCTCATGCTGAATCGACAACCTCGCCCTGAAGCTCCCCAGCGAACCGGTGAGCGGGTTCCCGGGTATTAGACTCTCCGCACGGACATGAATAAAGTAAATACAAAATTGAGGATTGTCAAGATAAATGGGCCTGTTTCAAAACCCGGTGATTTACTTAAAAACCTAAACTCACTAAATTAGTATACATAGAAGGAGATGTTTTATACGCATGTGGACAGAAAAAAAAGACAGCATACCTGAAAAGGGGGATCAGAGTTATCTGCGGAGCCGGAATACCGCCAGGATTTTGGAAACCCTGAGGCAAAATGAAAACTTTTCACGGCAGGATCTGGCGGAACAGACTAATTTGGACAAAAAGACGGTTTTGAATATCGTTAACGGCCTTTTGGAGAAGGGGATGATCCATATAACCTCCCGTCAGGCCGATGGCGCCGGGAGGCCAAAGGAAATCCTGGATATCAACGGAAACTATGGACGTTATGCCGGGATAGATCTGGGGGGAACCCATCTTTCGGGAGTACTGGTGGACTTTTCCGGGAAACAGATTGTTTCCGGCAATATTGAAGTCCATAACGGCATGGAACCTGACACCTTGATGAAACTCTGCGCCTACCTCATGGGGAACCTGCTCAAAGATGCGGGCCTCAAGGAATACGATTTAAGCGGTATCGGCATTTCTTTTCCCGGTTTTGTAGCCTCTTCCCTGGGGTCGGTAACCAGCGAAAATTTTCCCAAATGGCAAAACATTCCCATTCAAGGAATGTTTCAGGAGCGTTACAATGTGCCGATCTGCGTGGACGACAGTTCCAGGCTCATGGCCCTGGCTGAATTGTGGTTCGGTAAAGGCAGGGGCTGCCGCGACTTTATCGTGGCGGATTTGGGTTTCGGAATCGGCTGCGGCATCGTTATAGACAGGAAAATATTCAGGGGAAGCGCGGGAAAGAGCGGCGAAGTGGGACACACCATTGTGGACGTGAACGGTCCTCCATGCACCTGCGGTTCCCGCGGCTGTATAGAGTCTTTCGCAGCGGGCTGGGCATTGAGCAGGGACGCCCAGGTGGTAATGAAGGAACACCCCGACAGCCTGCTTTGGGAAACCAGCGGCGGTTCCCCGGAAGGGGTTAATTTCAGGCAGGTGATCCTGGCGGCTAATCTGGGAGATTCCTGCTGCGCCGGCTTGCTCAGGTACGCCGGTACATATATCGGCATAGGTCTTTCAAACACCATCAGTTTTTTCAACCCCAGCCGTCTCATAATTGGAGGCAGGCTCATTCAAGACAATGAAATCTTGCTCAAGGCTGTTACGGAAACCATCAACAGTAACTGCATGAAACAGATCCTGGACGATGTGGAAATAACCGTCTCGGAATTAGGAGGCGGCGCTTCAGCCTGGGGCGCCGGCATATCCTGCATATTGAATACGGAGAATTCATATTTTGCCGCTATACAAAACGGGCAAAACGGCGCCCGGAAGACATTGGTCCTGGCGTGAGATTCATTCAAAGGAAAAGAGCCATGAAAGCGATTGTAAATACCAAACTGGTACTCATTGACCGCCTCATTTGGGACGGGGCGGTTCTCTTCGATCAGGGAAAGATAGTTGATTTTGGTTCCGCCGACAAGGTAACCATTCCCGAAAACTGCGAGCGCATAGACGCGGGAGGCCTGTATACCGGGCCGGGTTTTGTGGATATCCACACCCACGGCGGCGGCGGCCACTGGTTCCATGAGGAACCGGAAAAAGCGGCGGCTCATTTCCTTTCCCATGGAGAAACCTTTATCCTGCCCGCCCTCTATTTCAATATGACCAAAAATGAATACCTCCGGGCCATCGACAGCCTTCGAAACGCCATTGAATCCAAACAGGGCGCCTCCAGGGCCATAGGGGGCATCAATATGGAAGGCCCCTACCTCAACCCCGCTTACGGGGCGGACAAGCATCACAATCCCTGGCAGGGGCCCATCGACAAAACCCAGTACTTGCCTCTCCTCGAAGCGGGCAAAAATCTTTTCAGAATCCACTGTATTGCCCCCGAACGTGAAGGCATCGAAGAATACGTCCGGGCCGCCGCTGATAAAGGGGTAGTCTTTTCTGTTGCCCACAGCGAAGCCCATCCGGACCGGCTTGAGCCTCTCCTCCGTTACGGCCTTAAACTTATCACCCACTTCAACGACGCCACCGGCGCGGTAGTCAGGTATCCCGAAGTCCGCGGTGTGGGGCCGGACGAATTCGCCCTTCTCTGCGGCGACATGTATACGGAAATAATTTGCGACTCCCAGGGAGTCCATGTGGATCCCTGGATGCTCAGAATGGTTCTGCAGGTCAAGGGCCGGGAACGGATCATTCTTATTTCGGACAGTACCGAATTCAACGGACCTGATCCGGTTACTTTCAAAGGCGCGCCGGATCTGAAGTACGATTTCGATGAACAAATCGCGGGATCTTCCCTCACCCTGGACGCTGCCTGCCGCAATATGATGCAGCACACCGGGGTGGGCATCTGCGACGTGTTCCGCTTTGCCGCCATTAACCCCGCAGCCCTGTTGTGTATGGAATATGAAATCGGCCGCATCAGGGAAGGCGCCAGGGCGAACTTTGTTATTGTGGATGACACGATCCGGGTTAAAGGGGTGTATCTGGAAGGGGAAAAATACCTGTAGTACCCCGGAATCAAAACAGACGGCGCTATACCGCCGCGACGCTGCCCAGCTTGTGGCTTTCCAGGGCGGCGGTGTATACCCGGTGGGACAAAACCGTCTCCTGGGGGGTAAAACAGGGAAAGAAAACCTCTTTCCCCTCAAACTCAGCCATAAAAGCGGCCCACATCTGGAGGATGGCGTCGGTAAAGCCGAATTCGAAGATGGGGCCTGTGATGGCGGGAACCATGGGCTTGTAGCCGATGTTGATGTCCGCCCAGGCCTGCTCCTTGCCCCAGGAGGCGGTATAGGAAAAGACGTTGGGCTTTTGGGTCGTGAATTTCGCGGAACACTCAAGGCCGTATATTTCAAAATACCAGTTGTCCGTACAGCCGGGGGCCATGCGTTTGGTTTCCATATATAGGGGAAAGGGGTTCCCCCCCTGGTCTTTGGCGTCGCAGATGAGGACGGCGTTGTCCCAGGTGTCGCAGGGAACCATGCCGCCTTTGCCGTCGGGCCTTTCGGTTACATACTTGGACAATTTGGCGAATACCTTCTCCGGCCTAAAGCCCATCCTGAAAGGCACATGCTGGGTGTGTATGCCCAAATCGCCCATACAGCCGTATTCCCCGTTTGCGGCGGCCTGCCGTTTCCAGTTGATCGGTTTTGTTACGTCCAGGTCCGAGGCATGGCAGAAACCGGAACGGATTTCCAGAATCCTGCCGAAGCGTTTTTCGGTTATCCATTTGATGAGGATCTGCATGGCGGGAAAGTAGGGGAATTCCGAGGCGCAGCGCACGAAGAGTTCCGGGCGTTTGGCGAGTTCCGCCATGATGGCGCCGTTCTGGGCCTTGTCCATACCGAAGGGTTTTTCCCCCATCAGGTGCTTCCCCGCCCTGAGGGCGTCGGTATACACCTGTTCGTGAAGCACGTGGGGAACCGCGGCGTAGACCGCCTCGACCTCGTCCAGTTCCAGGAGCCGCCGGTAATCGGTAAACGTGTGTTTCAGCGAGGGGACGTTTTGGCCGAACCAGGCATGATGGGCGGGATTGGGGCTGGCCAGGGCGACGATCTCCGGCCGGGAAATCCCGGCGTTCAGATGGCACCACCGCGCCGCGGCGGAGGCAAATTCCCTGGCCATAAGGCCGCTCCCGATAACTCCAAATTTGACCGTTTTCAATCCCGTCCTCCCCAGGCTTTTAATATCCGAATTCTTTTTCCACGTCGTATACCGCTTCCTCGATAATATCAAAACCTTTGAGGAGCATGTCGTCTTCCATAATAATGGGAGGGGAGAGCCTGAGTATATGGCCCGCCGGGACCCAGGCGAGGCCTTTGGAAAAAGCCTGCTGATACACCCGCTTGCCGGCGTCCTCGAAAGGCTCCTTGGTTTTCCGGTCCTTCACCAGTTCCATGGCAAGAAGGCAGCCCTTGCCCCGCACGTCGCCGATGATCCTGTGCCGCCCCTTCATTTCATTCATGCGTTTCAGGGCTATTTCCCCAAGATGGGCGCTCCGCTCGCAGAGGTTCTCCTCCTGGATAACCTCAATCGAAGCCAGGGCGGCGGCGCAGGCCATGGGGTTTCCCCCGTAGCTTGAGGAGGCGGAAATCTGCTCGACAGCTTCTTTATACTTATCGCTGACGCACATGGCGGTTACCGGGAAGCCGTTGCCGAAACCCTTGCCGCAGGTAGTGATATCCGGCGTTACCCCCCAATGCTCCACGGCGAACATCTTTCCGGTCCGCCCCATACAGGTAAGCACCTCGTCGGTGATGAGCAGGCATTTGAGTTTGTCGCAGAGCCGCCTCAGCCGGGGAAGGAAATCGTCGGGAGGCACTACCGAGCCGCCCCAGCCTTGTATGGGTTCCAGCACAATGCCGGCCAACTGTCCCGAGGTTTCGTTCTTTATCATCCGTTCCAGAAAGTCCACGTAGTCGCAGTCGCAGGGGTCGTGATCCTTGCCGAAGGCGCAGCGGTAGGGATTTGGCCGGGGAGCCAGGAAAAAGCCCGGCGCCCTCATGCCCTGGGATTTATCGACCCCGGCCAGGGAGACGGCGCCCATGGTTTT
>JAITEW010000292.1 GCA_031281855.1 Treponema sp. | reverse complement strand
GTAGGTCTTGCCCAGTTCGAAAACAGCGTCCCAACTGCCCGGCGCCAGGCGTACCGCTTCCTGATAGGCGTCCCGGGCCCGGGCAAGGCTGCCGGCTCCTACCAGTGCCCGGGCAAGGTTGAGCCGTACTGTGGGATTGTTTGGTTCCACGCCCAAAGCTTTTTCGTAATGCTCCACGCTAAGGGACCAGTTCTCCCCTTTCGCGTAAGCGGCGCCAAGGTTGTTGTTGACTTCAAAGGAACCGGGCTCGATGCGGTAAGCTTCCAAAAGGCAGTCCAGAGCCTGTGGGATAAAGCCGTTAGCCACGTATATGCTCCCAAGGTTCACTCTGGGGCGTACATAGGCCGGGTCCAGGGAGGCCGCCTGCTTGTAAGCGGCGATAGCCTTGTCGAGGTCCCCTGTGGCTTCGCAGGCCTGGCCCAGGGTATAGGCGTAAACCGGATTGGAAGGGACGCTTGAAGCCGCTTTGCCGGCATAGGCCGCTGCTTCCGCGTTTTTTTCCAGCCCCAGTTTTACCACAGCCATATTGAAATTAGTCTGGGCGTCGTTAGGCGACGCTACCAGGGCCTTGTTGAAAGAAGCCTCAGCGGCGGCAAAGTTGCCCGCGGCGCTCTGCGCGGCGCCCAGCTCCCGGAGCGAAGCGGCGTCGTTGGGGTTGTACCGGAGGGCCTTGTTGAAGGCGTCGATGGCTCCTTTGTTGTCCCCTTTCAGCGCGAGAATACGGCCTATTTCCCGGTGCGCCGCGGCATAGTCGCTTTTCACCGTTACCGCCCTGGTGAAGGCTGCCAGGGCCTCGTCGTTCCTGCCGAGCTGCCTTAAAGCGCCTCCAAGGTTGTACCACGCCGGTTCGTAACCGGGATTGATCTTCGTAGCGCTTTCAAAGGCCTGGCGGGAATCGGCGTACTGGCCGGCGCTGAAATAAACCCTGCCCAGGTCGTACATATACGCCGCGCTTTTGGGATCAAGCCTGGCCGCTTCTTTTAGTTCGCTTATAGATTCGCCCCACTGCCGCAGGTCCCTGTAGATCTTTCCCAGCGTATAATGGGGCAGGGCCTGGGTCCCGTCTTTTTCCATGGCTTCCCGTGCCAGAGCCGCAGCCTGGGTGGTGGCGTCCCTGCCTTCAGGGGTGCCCGGGTCCCCTGCCGCGTACCAGGCTTCGGCCATTTCCGCAAAGACCTGGGCCGCGAAGCGGTCCTCTCCGGGAGGGAGGCGGTTCCTGGCGTCCTCAAAGGCGGCCTTTGCCCCGGCGTAGTCCTTCCTGGAAAGGGCGTTCCTGCCCTGGCTGACCAGGTCCAGCACGGCGTCCATCCTGGCCCTGAGTTCCCGGGAAAGCCTGGCCATTTCCGCTTCCCGGGCCCTGCGCCTGGCGGCTTCCGCTTCCGCTGCGGCCCGTTTTTCGGCGTCCGCGGCCTGGGAAGCCTCTTCGGCGGCCCTGCGGGCTGCGGCTTCGGCTTCGAGGCGGGCCAGTTCCCCGGGATCCGGCCCAGGGGCTTCTTCCGGGACCGTTTCCTCCTGTACCGGCGATTCCGCCAGGCGCCTGGCGCGGAGTATCTCGTCCCTGAGCCGCCGGGCTTCCTCGTCATCCGGGTTTTTAAGGAGGAGGCTGTCTATATGGTTCAGGGCCTGCTGGTATTCGCCCTGCGCCAGGTATTCCCCTGCCAGAAGAAGGGTGTTCCGCCTGGCGGCTTCGGCTTCGGCAGCTTTAGAAGCGGCGTTTCCGCGGATCACATAGAAGGTTCCGAAACCTATGCCTGCCAGTACCAGAACGCCGGCCGCAACTATCACCAGTAAGCGTTTATTCAAGTTCAAATTCTCCTTCATACCCCTGTACATTCTCGATCCCTGCGGAAAGGCCCTTGCTGTCCTCTGCCGCAGCCTGAAGAGACGCCGACACTTCCTCTAAAAGCCGTTTCCTTCTCTCAGCTTCCGCCCTGGCGGCCTCTTCGGCCTGGATACGGCGCCGGTCCTGTTCGGCGAATTCTTCCCTGATAAAGGCAATAAGGGCCTCGATCCTGGGGCGCTTTTCCGAATACGGCACAAGGTCAAGGTACTGCTCGTAATCGGCCACCGCTTCCGTAAGGGCCCCGGTCTTTATCTGGGCATTGGCCCGGTTCAGAAAAGCCGGCGCCCAGGAGGGATCGGAGTCCAGGGCCTGGGTATAGTACTGCCTTGCGAATTCGGCGTTTCCTTTGGAAAAGTAGGCGTTCCCAAGGTTGTAGGCTATACGGGCGGTTTCCTTTCCCCCTTTGGGAAGTATCCTCCTGTAAACGGCTATGGCCTCGTCCAGGCGGTCCAACTGCTGATAAACGATGCCAAGGTACAAAAAGGCCTGAATATGGGCAGGATCTTCGGCTGTCGCGGTTTCCAGGAACTCCAGGGCCTCTGCGGGCTTGTTCTGCATGAACAATTCTTCCCCTTTCGCAAAGGAAGACTGTGAGGCAGCCTTTCCGTCAGTCCAAAAGAGAAAGAAAACCATCAAAACATAAAAGATAACCGTTTTTAACCTGTCCACTTGTGTATTCGCCTTATACATAATACGATACTTAAATTATCGGATAAATATACCGTAACACAAAGGAGGCTGTTCCAAAAGTTCAGTTTTTGGGACAGTTTCCTTAGATTTAGGGGATGGAAAAAACATGACCATTACACTGGTTGTCATACTTTTTCTCGCTGTAGGGGTCGGTTTTCTCGGTTTCTTCCTTATTAAAAACATTATCATGCCCCGGCGCGCCGCTGCCGCGGCCGACCTGCTCAGTAAAAACAAAAAGCTCCAGGCTATCAAGGCCGGAAAAGCGGCGGTAGAAAAGGACCCTAAAGACGCCGAAGCCCATTACAACCTTGGGAAGGCGTACCTCGCTGAAGGCAGGAACGAACAGGCCCTGCGGGAGTTCATAAGCGTAAGCCGCCTGGGCATTGAAGGTAAAAATATCCCTGAAACCGAATTCCGCCAGATCATAGCCCGGCTTTACGCCCAAAACAATGAAAAAGAAGAGGCTCTTAAGGAATACGTGCTGCTTATCAAAAAGCACCCCGAAAATCCGGAGTACTATTTTCAGGCAGGGGTGCTTTTCGGCAGCAGGAACCGGACGGATCTTGCGGAACAGTACCTTAAAAAAGCGATATCCCTTAATCCAAAAGACCCAAAGGCGTACCTTGAACTGGGGATTCTCCTCTATCAGGGCAAAAAGGCGAAGGAAGCCAATGCCGCGCTGGAAGCGGCCCTGAAGCTGGAGCCGGATAATCCCAAAATTCATTTTTTCCTCGGCAGGGTCTGCAAAGACGCCAAGGATTACGCAGGGGCCCTCCCGTTCTTTGAAAAGGCATCGAGGGATCAGGAGTACAAGATCCGCGCCTTAGTGGAAAGCGGTGGCTGTTACATGTCCCTGAAAATGTTCGACAAAGCGGTTCCTGAACTGGAACGGGCGGTTAACGCCATTGAGGACGAAGAAAGCTCCGACAGCCTCTATGCCCGGTATTTCCTGGGTTTGTGTTATGAAAAAAAACAGGAATTCACCAAAGCCATAGCCCAGTGGGACAAGGTCTATGCCAGAAAACGGAATTTCCGCGATGTAGGAGAGAAACTGACCCAGTATCAGCAGTATCGGGAGGACGAAACAGCGAAAGGCGCAGCCGGGAAACCATGAAGATCCTCTGTGTTTCAGATCAGATAGATCCTCTTGTTTATACCAACTCCATACGGCAGCGTTTTGCCGATGTAGACCTGGTGCTCAGCGCCGGGGACCTTCCTATGGATTACCTGGATTTCATTGTATCCAGCCTGAACAAGCCGCTGCTCTTCGTTTTCGGAAACCACCACCTTGAGGATTATGAATACTACCAGGACGGCATGAGGTATTACCAGGGAAACGATCAGGAAGCCATGCCCCGGTTTTCAGGGGCCGTTCACATACACGGCAAAGTCCGCCGCGAAGAAGGCCTCTTAATCGCCGGCCTTGGGGGTTCTATGCGGTACAACCGTTCGGAAAACCAGTTCACCGAATTCCAGATGATGATAGGGGTTTTGAAACTTGTGCCTGCCCTGCTTTTCAACAGGATCTTCAGGGGCCGTTACGTGGACATACTCCTTACCCACGCGTCCCCCCGGGGTATTCACGACAAACAAGACAAGTGCCACTTGGGGTTCAAAGCCTTTCTCTGGTTCATGAGGAAATTCAAGCCCAGGTATCTCATACACGGCCACATACACCTGTACGATCTTTCGGAACCAAGAACCACAAAATACCAGAATACCCTGGTAATCAACGCCTACAGCCACTATCTTATAGATACGGATGAAACCTATGAGTGATGACAACAAAACACCTGCGAACCCCGACTACGCCCAGGCGGCCGATGATTTCAACAAGGCAAGAAACAGGGCCATACTTTCACGGATTCAGCATTTTTTAAATACTGATAAAGACGAGCTTCTTTCTTTTTATGATGTAAAAAACATACTGAAGCCGAAAAACGAATTCTACAAAGGCATGCAGCAGGTTCCTGTAAAGCTCATTGTAGGCAGCGAGGGACGGTACCGGGACTTTAACAAATACTTTCTCCCGCGCTCCGAATTCCTAAGGGCCCGCTGGGAACGGGTGGACCGGGCTCAGATCAGGGACATCCCG
>JAITEW010000264.1 GCA_031281855.1 Treponema sp. | reverse complement strand
CCAAAAACGCAGCACTGCGGGGAAAGATTGGAGGGTATTATCTCCGCTGTTATCAAGTACCGGAAGCCTGACGGTTCTACCGGCTTTTCCCCGCATCCGGCTTTCTCGAAAACATGCGGGACATGTTTAGCCCTCCTGGGTGGAAGAAAACCCGGCGGCAAAGGCGCTCTCTTCTTTTACGTGATCATGGAGCCGGCGGTAAAGCTCGAATTTTTCGCCGTAGAATTCCCGGTGTTTGGGATTCGGCTCGATAGTGTCTTTAATGCGGGACATGTTTCCCGCGGCTTCCTCAATGCTGCTGTACGCCCCGCAGGCCGCGGCGCAAAGGGCGGCGCATCCCAGGGCTCCGGCTTCTTGTACCGTCAGGGTGCTCACCGGTATCTGCAGGATGTCCGCCTTGATTTCAAGCCATGCGCGGCTTTTGCTTCCGCCCCCTACTGCAATGAGGTGATCCGCCATGACCTTCTGTTCCGCAAGCACCGCAAGGTTCAGCTTCTGATCCAGACAGAGCCCTTCGAGGACCGCCCGGTAGATGTCGTACCTGGTAGTGCCGAAATCTATCCCTGTCATGGCAAAACGCGCCTGGGCGTCCATATAGGGAGTGCCGCTGCCCATGAGGTAGGGCTGGATCATTATCCGCGTAGGCCCCGGAAGCTTCTGATCAAAACGGGCGTAAGGCAGCTCTTCCTCATCTGTGAAGGTTTTGAGGAACCACTGGATCAGGAGCCCTGAGCTTGGATTGTAAGCCAGACAGCAGTACCGGCCCTTTTCCCAGAGGGGTTCTGACGGTATGTGGTTTTCAGCGGTAAAGTTTTCAGGAAGCATGCCGCCGATAAGAGGGGTGATACATTCGGAAGTGCCCATGGAATTCACCGCATAACCCTTCCTCAAGCCCGCGCCTATAGCGTTGACCGGCTGATCGTGGCCGCCTGTAACAACCTTCACCTTTCCGGCTGTTCCCAGCAGCCGGGCAAGCTCAGGACGCAGTTCGCCCACAACAGTCCCCATAGGCGCAGGGGCTGAGAAATGCCGTTTTTCAAGGCCGAATTTAGCCATAAGTTCGCCGCTCCAGCAGCAGTTGCGGACATCGAAAAACATGGTCCTGCAGGCGGTAGAGTAATCCGCGGCGGTGTTCCCGGAGAGCATATAATTTACGAAGTCCTGTATCAGGAGGATCTTGTCTATTCTGCCGTAGATGTCAGGGCGTTCTTCTTTAAGGTAGAGCACTTTCGACAGGCTGTAGGACGGCGACAAGGGAAGGCCGCAGATACGGGCGATTTCCCCGGGGCTGGTTTTTTTCTCAGCCCCGGCGTATTCCCTTTCACCCCAGCGGTCGGTAAAGAGCATGGGATCGCAGATGATTTCGCCTTTGGCGTCCAGGGCCGTGAAGGCTTCGCCGAAAGAATCGGCGCACACCGCTTCCAGCCTGCCCCCTGTGCCTGCGGCGGCTTCAGCAAAAGCCTCCAGGGTTTTGTTCCACAGCTCTTCAGCCCTGAGCAGCCTGGTCCCGCCGGAAGCGACGTTTATTTCATAGGCGCGGTAGGCCCCGGCGATCTGATTTCCCTTTTCGTCAAACACCACAGCTTTGACCCCTGTGGTCCCCACATCCAGTCCGCAGAACAGCATACCTTTTTCCTTTTCAGGCTAAACCAAGCGCGGGACGTTCTTCCCGGTTTCCCAGCATGCTGCAAATAACTTCCCGCACCCGCTTATACACCGCTTCCTGGGCTTCCGGAATTTTCCCTCCTGACAGCTCAAGACCCTTTTCATAGGCCTGCCGTATCTCGGTACCTACGTTGATTTTGGCGATCCCCGCTTTGACGCCCAAACGTATGAATTCGGTTTTAATGCCGCTGCCGCCGTGAAGGACCAGGGGGATCTTCACGGCCCTGTACAGGGCGGCAATATGATCCACATCCAGCCGGGCTTCGGGCTTCTTCTGGTTCCTTGTGGCTTCCGCCACGGCGCCGTGGATATTTCCTACAGCCACGGACATCCAGTCGCAGCGGGAATCCCGGGCAAACTCCTTCGCCTCTTCAAGATCCGTAAAGCCCATCTTGCTGGCGAAGATCTCCTCGTAGGGTTTTATAGGACCGCTTTCGTGGCCCATAACAGCGCCAAGTTCTCCCTCGCAGGCCAGCCCCGCGGCGTGGGCCAGTTCCGCAGCCTCAGCGGTAACGGCGATATTTTCCGCCAGCTTGAGCCTGGAACCGTCTATCATTACCGACTGGTAACCGGAATCAATGGCCCGCCTGATAATCGGGAGGTAATCGACCCGCTTGAGGTCCTCGTCGATGACCGGCACATGGTCCAGACCCAGAAGGGTATGGCCGGGCTTTTCAAACTTACGGTATTCCCTGGCCACGGCCTCAAGGCTCCGGGAAGAAAACTTTTCCCATTCGACCCTGGCCACGTGAATGATTGCGACAATGCCTTCGTCAGCAACCGCCGCCGCCACGGGCTCCACCATAGGAAGGTGGGGAATGTTGAAAGCAGGAACCGCCGTTTCTTTCTGCCGCGCCAGAAGCACCATTTCTTTTGAATTCACGCTGTTCTCCTAGACCGTATATGTTGACGCGCTTGTATTACCGCCATGCCCGGTCCAGTTGGTATGGAAGAATTCGCCGCGGTTCTTGTCGGTGCGTTCGTAGGTGTGGGCGCCGAAGTAGTCCCGCTGGGCCTGGAGGAGGTTTGCAGGGAGGCGCTCGCTCCGGTAGCCGTCGAAATAGGACAAGGCGCTCAACAGGGCCGGCGCGGGGATGCCGCCGGACAGGGCCGCGGCGGCTGCACGGCGCCAGGAACCCTGGGATTCGGCGATGACCCCGGAAAAGAAGGGATCCAGCAGAAGATTTTCCAGATCCGGTTTTTTATCAAAAGCTTCCTTTATCTTTCCCAGGAACACCGAACGGATGATACACCCCCCCCGCCACATGAGGGCGATGCCGCCGTAATTTAAATTCCACGTATATTCTTTAGCCGCTTCCCGCATAAGGAGGTAACCCTGGGCATAGGAAACAACCTTGGCTGCATAGAGGGCTTTGCGGAGATCGTTGATGAAGGCTTTTTTGTCCCCCGGAGCCTGTAGTCCGGGACCGGAGAAAACCTTCGACGCCCGCAGCCGTTCGTCTTTTGCCGCCGAGAGGCAGCGGGCAAAGACCGCCTCGCCGATAAGGGTAAGGGGCACCCCGAATTCCAGGGCGGCTATGCCGGTCCACTTGCCGGTGCCCTTCTGCCCCGCTGTATCCAGGATTTTTTCCACCAGAGGCCGGCCGTCGGCGTCTTTGTACCGCAGTATGTCCCGGGTGATTTCGATGAGGTAGCTTCCCAGCTCGCCCCGGTTCCATTCATCAAAAACATCCCCCATCTCTTCGTATGAAAGACCCAGCAGGTTTTTCATGATGTCGTAGGTCTCGCAGATAAGCTGCATATCCCCGTATTCAATGCCGTTGTGGACCATCTTTACGAAGTGGCCCGCGCCGTTTTCACCCACCCAGTCGCAGCAAGGCGCTCCAGGCCCGGACCCGGTATCAACCTTGGCCGCTATAGCCTGAAGCACGGGCTTTACCAGAGGCCAGGCCGCCGGCGAACCGCCGGGCATGATGGAAGGCCCCGTAAGGGCCCCTTCTTCGCCGCCTGAAACCCCGGCGCCAATATAAAGAAGGCCCTTGGATTCCACATAAGCCGTGCGCCGGATAGTATCCTGATAGTTGGAATTCCCGCCGTCGATGATGATGTCCCCTTGTTCAAAGACCTCAAGGAGCTGCGCGATAGTATCATCAACCGCCTGACCGGCTTTCACCATGATCATGACCTTCCGGGGTTTGGACAGAGCCGCCGCCAGTTCTTTTAGATCATGGCAGCCGCTTATCTTTTTTCCCGCTCCCCGGCTTTTGACAAAATCGTCTACCTTGGAAACGGTCCGGTTGTAGACCGCGACTGAAAACCCCCTGCTTTCCATGTTAAGCACCAGGTTTTCTCCCATCACCGCCAGGCCGATAAGGCCAATGTTACAATTTTTCATATAACTCCTCTTAACTTCCGTTAATTTAATTCCTGTTAGTTTTGAAGTATACTCCGTTCCGGAGTCAAGGGTACACCTGTTTCAGGAACGAAGAGGCCAGGGTAGCTTCGCCCATATTGAGCTGGCCGTAGCGGTTGTTTCCGGCTGCCCAGAGGCGGCCGTCAGCGGTTATGACATAGATGCTCTGATACCCCAGGCCTATCTTTTTAATTTCTCCCAGCGGCGCGTTCCCTTCAGGGATCAAAGGGGCAAAGGTCGATTTCGGCTTTTCCCTGTCCGGCTGGTTCTGCACGACATAGACCTCGTCCCCCATGGGCTCAGGTTCGCTGTAGTTCCCTGCCAGGAAGAGGGAGCCGTCGTTTTTCAGGACCAGCGTAAGATCCCCTCTGGCGGCAATGGCTTTGACGTCTGTAAGAGGGCCGTTGTCATCCGCCGCCTGGATAAAACGCCGCTGATCCGCCTGGTCGCTCCAGCCCAGTTGGCCGTAGTAATTTTCCCCTGCAATCCAGACCGTGCCGTCTTTTTTAAGAACCACAGTGTGATAATTGCCTGCCGCCGCCGCTGCCGCCTGGGACCCGATATCCTGTACCTGGGTAAAGACGCTGGCATCCTCAGGAATACCCAGGCCGAGCTGGCCGTTAAAATTGTACCCTGCGGTCCAGACAGTACCGTCGTTTTTCAGGATGACTGTGTGCCGCACGCCGGCGGAAACTTCTATGACGCCGGAACCGGCGCTGGATACACGGGTAAAGACAGGATGATTCTCCCGGTCTCCCAAACCCAGCTCGCCGTAGTAGTTATATCCCCCGGCCCAGAGAGTCCCGTCCTCTTTGATGAAGAACGTGCTGTTATTCCCTGCAGCAGCGGTTTGAACCCCGGAAATAAACTCCCCATCGGTTCCCCCGCTTTTAAGCCGGATAAAAACCGGGAGTTTTCCGGTCCCGTCATTCCCCAGACCCAGTTCCCCGTAAAAAGATTCCCCTGCGGCCCAGAGGGTCCCGTCCTCTTTAAGAACCAGGGTATGGTTCTCCCCTGCGGCGACAGACTTCGCGCCCGTAAAATCCGCTGCGCCGTCTTTTATCTGAACGATTGCTGCGGGATTTTCAGTTTCGCCCAGACCCAGTTGGCCTGAGCGGTTGTATCCCGCAGTCCAGAGAGTCCCGTCTTCCCTGATAATGAATACGTTTGCGACACCGGCGTAAATATCCCTGATCCTGAGAGAAGGATCCGGAATATCCTGAACGCTGCCGGAACTTTTGCAGCCTTCTATAGACAGAAGGACAAATACCGATACAATAAATCCGTAAACCGCCGTCCTTTTCATTTCAATTCCCCATTATGTAACTATATATGGATACTATAGCATTTTATTATTAAATGAAATATCATTTTCCGGCATGGAACTAAACCGTAGTTCTGATCAACTTCGTTGCTCTTGGTGCCTTGGGGACGAGGAGTATATCAAATACCACGACAAAGAATGGGGGAAACCTCTCAAAAACAGCCGGAAACTTTTTGAATTCCTCATCCTGGACGGCGCACAGGCGGGTCTTTCGTGGCTCACTATACTCAAGCGGCGGCAGGGTTACCGGGAAGCTTTTGACAATTTTGACGCCGAAAAGATAGCAGGTTATACCGAAAAGGATATGGCCCGGCTCATGAAGGACAGCCGCATTATCAGGAACAGGCTGAAAATCCGGTCCGCCATTGGGAACGCCAGGGCTTACTGCAGCATGGCCGCATCAGGGAAGAGCTTTTCAAAGTGGCTCTGGGACTGGGTAGACGGGGAACCGGTGGTGAACCGCTGGAAAACCCTCAACGAGATCCCGGTTTCCACGGAGCTTTCGGAGAAGATATCAAAGGAACTAAAACAGATGGGCTTTACTTTTGTGGGCCCTACCATCATTTACGCCTTTATCCAGGCCGCAGGGCTGGTGAACGATCATCTGGTAAGCTGCTTCAGGTGGAAGGAGCTTACAGGCGGGCTCAGCGGCTCAGATCATCCAGGAAATCCAGGCAGGCATCGGTGATGATTCCCGGAAAGAGGGCCAAAAGTTCATCCCCGGAATAGGCCCCGCCTGAAACCTTGGTACGGTCCGTGCTTCGTACTTCGTAGGTCTTGTTCCAGAGCGTCTTCCCCCTGCTGTCTTTGATCATCACCGCCATTGCCGCATCAGCCCGGCAGTAGCCGTTCTTGCCTACCCCTGTTGCCATGGATTTGGTCAGAGTCAGGGTAACATACATGGTTTTTTCAATACCCGTTTCAGCGGCGAAAGCGGCCTGGAAATTTTTGTCCTTGTAATGGACAAGGCGGTAGCCTTCGGGTTTTACCATCTTCTTCCGCAGGTGAAAAGGGTTGAGCTTCGCCTCGTTATAAGAACGGGCGTTGAGAACCGTTTCCCCTGGCGCCATGGTAAAGAGGGGGGAAGCTTCCAGGGTGTTTCTGATAATGTC
>JAITEW010000238.1 GCA_031281855.1 Treponema sp. | reverse complement strand
GCCCCTGAGCTGGCGGAAAGATCCTTTAAAGCCGCTCTGCCGGCTGTAGTGGGCGCTGCGGCGGCCGGGATTGGGGGTGAGCTTTTTTAGTTCCGCGCCGTAGTCCATAAGGGCCCAGTACCATTTCCGGGGGCTGGAACGGTCCAGGACTTTTTCCAGAACAGGGATAATTTCGCTGTCCTTTACTCCTTCCTGTCCGGAAAAAAAGAAATGAAGCATTACGGAGCGTATATTCGTTTCGATAAAGACCGCAGGGTAATCGTAGGCAAAACAGGCTATTGCCCCGGCTGTATAGGGTCCTATGCCGGGGAGCTTCACCAGTTCTTCCGGCGTTGAAGGCGTCTTTCCTTTGTTTTCTTCAGTGATGAAAGCGGCGCATTCTTTGAGGTTCCTCGCCCTGCGGTTATAGCCCAGGCCGCTCCACTCCCTCAGGACCTCTTCAAGGGAAGCCTTGTGTACATCTTCGGGGCCAGGCCACTTTTCCATCCACCGTTTCCAGTATGTTTCCACCCTGGCTGTCTGGGTCTGCTGGAGCATGAATTCCGAAACCACTATGCCCCAGGGATCCGTGTTCCGCCGCCAGGGGAAATCCCTGGCATGGTTTTGGTAATACGAATAAATGACGGTCCTGAAAGCTTTTGTTTCCACGAGCCTTTACCCGCCCAGTTTTTCCCTGAGCCGCTCTATGATCGCAGAGGAAATCTGAAAAGGGCTTAGATCGTTGGTATCGATAATAATATCCGCAAAAGCAAAGTCGTCATTGTCAATGCCGTAAATTCGCAAATACCGTTCCCGGTCCTGCCTGTCCCGGTCAGCGGTAAAGGCGGCGATTTTTTCGATGCTGCCCCCTTCGCGGTTCTGGATCCGTTTGGCCCTGGTCTCGGGCCTGGCGGTAAGGTACACTTTCAAATCCGCTTCAGGAAGCATCCAGATAGCCAGGCGTGAACCGAGCACGCAGCCCCCGTCTTCCCTGGCCAGCTCTACCTGCCTGGTATCCACTTCCTTGTCCCAGAAATCGTCTTTTGCCGCAAGTTCGAGAATTTCCTTGAGATCCATGTTCTTTTCCCGTGAAAGGCTGCGGAAAGTAAAATTGATAAACCTGAGTTCCAGGGCGTCGGCTACCAGCCTGCTTACCGTGGTATTTCCGCAGCCGCTTTTTCCCGAAACAGCAATCCGTATGTTTTTCAGGGAATCATTGTCCATTTGTTTCTCCTGTTACGCCAGGTTTATCCCTTCTTTTTCAAACCTGCGGAGTATTTCAAAATTCACCTTGTTCACCGTATCAAGATAATCAGCGTCTTTAGCTACATAATAGACAAAATTCACCTGGCAGACAGCGCCTCCCGAAGAGATCACGCCTGCCTGGGGCGCGCCGTCTGTCCCTCCGGCGTTTTTCCCGATGTCTTTCAGAATAGCGACGGCTTCTTCAAGCTTATCGGTGCCGCAGGTGCGGCTGATGCCGAAAGTCTGGGTTACCCTGGTATGGGGTTCGGCGCTTACGTTTTCGATAGGAGACGAAGAAAAAATGCTGTTTGGGATTATTACCGTCCTGTTTTCCAGGGTTTTGATTCTGGAAGTCCGCAGTCCCATTTCGGTGATATAGCCGTCATAGCCGCCTATCTTTATCCTGTCGTTAAAATGAAAAGGCCTGTCTAAAAATACCGTGATGGACCCGAAAAAATTGGCCAGAGTGTCCCGGGAAGCCAGGGCCAACGCGGCGCCTCCAAGGCCGAGGCCCGCAAGAATGGCGCTGATATTATAGCCTAAATTTTTCAGAATAAAAACAACAGCCAGAGCCCAAATAAAGGCCCTGAACAGCTTCCGCAGCACCGGCTGGATCTCTGTCTGGCGGAACCCCAGTTTTCCCGTAACGTTATTGGGCGCATAGTGCAGCACCAGGACATCGAGAATACTCTGCACACCGCCGGCAATGATCAGGATAAACAGAACCGAAACGCCGCGGTTTATCCAGAGGCGCAGGGATTCGTTCATATCAAGGCCCCCGATGCCCAGGGAAAGTCCTTTGGCAAAGATAAGCAGCGTCAGGATTCTGCCGGTAACGGGAATTACGGCGTCGTCAATTTTTGATTTTGTTTTATGGGCCACATGCTTCAAAACCCCGGAAGCTATCAAAGAGCAGAGCTTTCCGGCCAGTAAGCCGCCGGCTATAAACGCCGCCGCGATAATCCACTGCCTCAGGGGGTTATCCAAAAAAACAATCTGCGAAAGGCTTTGGCCGGCGTTATTCCACATTACGCAACTGCTCCCGGATATTTTCCAATGCGTTTTTCATATCCACTACCGCGCGGCTTACATCCAGAACCGGGGTTTTGGAACCTATCGTGTTTATTTCCCTGTTAATTTCCTGGCACAGAAAATCCAGCTTTTTCCCGGGGCTTGGGTTCCGTTCCATTTCAAGCCGGAATTCCTTAAGGTGTGATGAAAGCCTGGAAAGCTCCTCGGATATGGTGTACTTCATAAGAAGCACCGCAGTTTCAGCCAGTATGCGGTTTTCATCAATTTTATCCCCAAGGAGCTCTTCAAACCGGGCCCTGAGATTTTCCTTAATATATTTTTCAAGCTCCGGCGCATGGGACGCCACATTATTCACCGATGATTCGAGAACAGCGATATGGGAACGTATGTCCTCTTCAGTGTGTTTTCCTTCCCTAATCCGTTCGCTCTCGAACTGATCCGCCGCGTCCGCGAGTACAGGGCTGGTATAATTCCGGTATTTTTCATCATCCCGGTTTTTTTCCGTCTCAAGGACCCCTTCAAGGCCGAGGATGAGGCCCAGGCCGGGTTTTTCGTCTATCCCAAGGGTCCCGGCTAATCCGGATACAGCGTTCCAGTACGCCCTGGCGGCTTCGGTGTTTACCGTTACCGTAACGCCGGACCTGGTTTCCCTGAGCCGCAGGGTTACCTCGATTTTCCCCCTTGTAAACCGGGAAGCGATATAGTTCCGTATTCCGGGCTCCAGGAACGAAAGCCTTGGAGGGAGGTTCACCGTAAGATCCAGGAAGCGGCTGTTGTAGCCTTTGATCTCCGCGGATACCGTAACCGCGTCGTCCGATTTTTCCCGATAAGCGTAGCCGGTCATACTCTTCATTGCCCTGCCCCCTCCTTGGCCTTGTAAAGCGAAAGGAGCCTGCGTCCGAGTTTCCAGTTGTCCCCGGCTCCCATGGTAACAAACACATCGCCCGGAGCGAGGAGCTTTTCGGCAATGCCGCACGCGTCTTCCGGTTCTTCGGTATAGAAAACCCCCTCTCCCATAATGGCTTTTGTTTTTTCGTACAAAGTCTTTCCTGTTACGCCTCCGTGGTATACTTCCCGCGCAGAGGAGTAGATTTTATGGAGCAGCACATAATCAGCGGCTGTAAAGGAAGAGGCAAATTCATCCAGCAGCGAAGCGGTACGGGAATAGGTGTGGGACATGAAGCTCACTATCAGCCTCCTTTGAGGATAAAATTCCCGCAAGCCTTCAAGGGTGGTTTTTACCGCTGTCGGATGATGCCCGTAATCATCGATAAATAAAATCCCCCAGGCCTCTCCGAGTATCTCGGATCGCCTTCTGGAGCCCCTGAATTCTTCAAGGGCTTTCCGGACTTTTTCCTGCCTTTCGCTGTCCCAGCGGCAGCAGCCGTATTCCTTCCGCAAAAGCGAAGAAACCAGGGCCAGCGCTGCCGCTGCGTTCAACGCCGTATGCCGTCCCGGAACTGGGATCCTTAGTTCCCCGGGGAAACCCCGCAGGGCCATTACTATGTGTTCGTCTTTTACCGAACAGGATTCTATACCCCAGTCCCCGGGGGCTGAAAAACCGTAAGGCGTAAGCTGCAGATCCTGCCGTTCGGTTTTCAGGACAGACGCGACTTCCGACGCCCCGGGATTGTCGGCGCAATAAATAAGCTCCCCTGAACCGGGCAGGAGGCGGCAATATTCCAGGAAAGCGTCCCTTATGGAAGGGTAATCGGGATAGTAATCCTGGTGATCGCTTTCGACACTGGTCAGCAGAATCCGCTTTGGGCGGAAGGAAAGAAAATGCCTGCGGTATTCGCAGGTTTCGGCGACAAAATAGGCGTCCCCAAGGTTAAGGGTTGACCTGCCGCCGAAACCGCTGACAGCGCTGCCTGCCAGAACCTGGGCAGGAAGGCCGAGGCCCCGGATAAGGGTCCCTGCAAGGGCGGTGGTGGTTGTTTTGCCGTGAACCCCGGCGATTCCCGAGGAATCGAAAAGGCCGGAATAGGCGCCTAAGGCATCGGTGTATTTGCAGATAAGAAGGTTCCGCCTTTGGGCCTCTGCCATCTCGGGGTTGGTATCGAAACTATATGCTGCCGAATAAATAACGAGATCCGCCGAGCCGTCGATATGGGAAGCCTCAAAGGATTCGTAAAAAGGGATTCCCAGTTCTTTCAGTATAGCGTCGGTATAGAACACTTCCCCTGTGTCGGAACCTGAAACCGAAACGCCCCGGTTATGCAGGAGCTCCGCTAAGGCGCACATCCCTGTGCCTTTTATTCCGATAAAATATACCCTCTTTCCTGCGGCGAATCCTTTCCTAATATCCATATTTAATGGTATACAGAAAAGTAATGGAATCATCAACTCCTTTCGGCAATTCCGCTTCGGTCTTTGAGTGGATATCCTCTTTTATCAACTTCGAGCGGGATCTCAGTTCTAAGTCCTTCAAGCTTAACCGGATGAGGAGGTTCGCGGAACTGGCGGATCATCCTGAATTATGCGCCCCTGCTATCCATGTGGCAGGTTCCAAAGGGAAGGGTTCGGTCACCGGAATGGCCGCGGCTATGCTGGAAGCCTGGGGTATCAAAACTTCCCGTTACGCTTCCCCGCATGTCAGCGATTTCCGGGAACGGATTTCCCTTGGAAACCGTTTTTTCGATGAAAGCTTTTACACCCTTGGCGGGAACGCCCTCAGGGCAGTTACGGAAACGTTGATAAACGAAGAAAATGAACCGACGTATTTTGAACTCATGACCATGTGGTTCTTCCTGGTTTCCCGCATTTCGGGCTGCGAAGCCATGGCGGTAGAAACCGGCCTGGGCGGAAGGCTGGACGCGACCAACATCCTGGACCCCGCTGTTTCCGCCATAACGGTCATCGAGCTTGAACACACCGAAACCCTCGGCAACACCCTGGAAGCCATAGCTGGGGAAAAAGCCGGGATCATTAAAAAAGGAAAACCCCTGGTCCTGGCGGAACAGAACGGTAAAGCCCTGGAAGTTTTTAGGCAGAAGGCTTGGGAACAAAAAAGCCCGCTTCTCTATTTTCCTGAATGGGGAACCATTTCAAACCTGAAAATAAGCCGCAGCGGCACAGCGTTCGATCTGGAGCTGAAAGATCCCGGAAAGGCCGAATCCCTGGGGATCAGGGCGGACCCTGTTGTTCTTGAGGGCCTTCATATTCCTATCCCCGGGGACATCCAGGCCGCGAACGCCGGCCTTGCGGCCCTGGCGGTAAAGACCGCTTTCCCCGGTATACCCGACCAGGCGGTACGCAAAGGGCTTGAGGGCTTTACCCTACCCGCCCGTTTTGAAAGGCTCCGATCCGATCCCGCTTTTATCATCGACGGCGCCCATACGGCCCGGAGCGCCGCTGAATGCATCAAAACTTTTACCTGTCTTTACGGCGAAAAGGGGCTCCTCCTTTTCGGCTGCGCTTCGGGCAAGGATGTTCATTCAATGGCTGAAATTCTGGTCCCCCATTTTTCCCGGATTATCATTACCGCCCCGGGGACTTTCAAAAAAAGCAGCCCCACGGAAGTGTACAGTGTTTTTGCCGAAGAAGGGAAAAAGGCGGGCAATTCCCCGGACATCGCCTTCTGCCCCGGCACAGCCCAGGCTGTTGATCTTGCCCTTAAAGTATCCGCAGAAA
>JAITEW010000230.1 GCA_031281855.1 Treponema sp. | reverse complement strand
TCGGAGAGGCTCGATATTTCCTTGGAAATATATGCGGACAAATTGGTCATATTCTCTATAGCCGCGTCCCTCTGCAACGCGCTGGCCCGTATAAGTATCACCGAGGTAATGCCGGTAATCAGTACAATCATAACCAGCCCGTTGATCAACGTGAGTTTGTGTTTAACCTTCATTAATGCCCCCCTTTTGAAAACCTCTATTACTTCTGTGGTTTTCAGTATTATATACCGGGGATATTATGTCAACACACAGATACTTTCCCTGGTGTATCAGGCAATTTGACACTACTTTCGGTAACATTTACATTTGAGGTGTCTCGCGGGGGTTTTAGCGGTCGGCCGCAATATGTGGGGCCAGGCGTCATTCATGGCGCTACGTGAATTTGGTGACCGGTACCCATGGCGTTTACAAGTTCAGATCTATGGTGTAAGATGCGGAATCATGAAGTTCAGGCTGCCCGACGAATGGAAGAACCTTCAGGCCACCCTCAACTACATAGAAGAAGCCGACACGCCGCCGACACGGGCAAATATCGCCGAACATCTTTCCTTAAGCCGTACTACCGCTTCTGCCATTGCCAGCCAGCTCATAAATGCGGGGCTTATCGAAGAGCTGAAAACCGAAATAAACGGCCGGGGCCGGCCGGGCATACCCTTGAGGCTTTCTTCGGATAAATGGTTTGCCCTAGGCGCCGCCTTTACCGGCAACGAGTGGCGTTTTCTCTTTGTGGATCTCTACGGCAGGATAATCAGGGAACATACCGAACAGGTGGACAGCCTTACAGTAGAAGATTTTGAGAAGACCCTCCTCAAGGGCCTTTCCTTTATGCTCAAGAAAAAGCCGGGGCCCCTTCTTTCCCTTATCGGCATCGGTTCCCCGGGGGTGGTGGACAGCGATAAGGGGGTGATTATCCATGCCGATGATATGGGGTGGCGGCAGGTCAGCCTGGGGGAAAGAATCCACAAGGCTGTGGGGATGGAGGCCCTCATTATGAACCGGTATCGGGCAAGCGGCCTGGCAGAAGCCCGGTTTGGCGTTGGACGCAATGTAAAAAACCTTATTTATATCGGGGTCGGTACGGGAATCTGCGCCGCCTTTATTAACGACGGGGTGCTTCTTGAAGGCGCCAACTTCAGCGCTGGGGAAATAGGCCATATCCTGGTTGACCCCGAGGGGCCCCTCTGCGGCTGCGGCAAGCGGGGCTGCCTACAGGCCCTGGCATCTTCCCCCGCGCTGGTTGAGGCAGTCCGTGAGATTCACGCCCTCATGTTAAAAAATGGCAAGAAACTGCCCCCCAATCCCCTTTGGGATATTCTGCACGCTCATTCCTTGCTTTCCGGGGAGCTTATCGGTGAGGAGGCCAACCGGGGAAACGCGGTGGCTATCGCGGCAATGGAACGGATCGCGGAAATCCTCGGCATTGTGGCGGCTAACCTTATCAATACCATGAACCCCCAAAAGATCATCATCGGCGGAACCCTGGGGGACACGGGGCCCCTCCTCACCAGGCTCATAAGCCGGGAGGCGGAGAAACGCGCTATGAAGACCCCCCTGCAGGCGGTAACTATTGAGCAGGGGCTTTTGGGTGCCCGGGCCGCGGCTCTGGGCGCCGCCTGTCTCTCCCTGCGCTGCAAGCTGGAAGTCCTGCTCCGGCAGAAGCAATGAGCTGCAATGGGCAGGGCCGGCGCGTAGCGTATTCGTGGGTGATGAAGATAACCGTCTTTTTTGATTCCGCCCAGATCCGTAGGAGTTCCAGATTCATCTTTTCACGGGTGATGGCATCAAGAGCGCCGAAGGGCTCGTCCATAAGGATCAGCTTGGGATCGTGTATCAGCGCTCGGGCCAGGGAAACCCGCTGCTGCATGCCGCCGGAAAGCTCGTTGGGGTAACTGCGCTCAAAACCTTCCAGGCCCACCAGGGAAAGAAGTTCCCTGGCTTTGGAAGCGTACTTCTTTCTATCCAGCTTGAGGATCTCAATGGGGAGCAGCACGTTGTCCAGGACCCTGCGCCAGTTGAGGAGCAGGGCCTTTTGAAACACAAAACCCACTTCCCTGCTGGGATCAAAATGTTTCCGGTCTACGATTATCTCCCCCTCGCTCTGCCTGGAAAGCCCCGCGATTATTTTTAGCAGGGTGGTCTTTCCGCAGCCCGAGGGGCCGACAATCGAAACAAATTCTTCCGGGTATACATCAAAGGTGACGCTTCCCAGGGCTTCGAGAACGCCGTCCCGGGTGGTGAAAATCTTCTTGAGATTTTGTATTGATAACAGGGGCTTTCGATCCTCCACGGCGTCACCTTCCTTTGGGTCTTTATACATGGGGCTGGGGAGCAGGCTGGCGTCGTAGGCGTCCTCAGCCGGGAACGACAGCTTCTTCTGGTACTCGTTTACTGTGTCATAGGTAAGCTTCATACGGGCGGGATCAATGTAGCCGATACCCTGGTTCTTGTAGCGGTCGGTCTTAAAAAGCTCGGTCATGTAGGTAAAGCTGGCTTTGTATTCGTCGATATTGATGGGGTGGTACTTGGCCAGGGTTTCGATAGCTTCATCCTGATGCTCCAGGGCGTACTGCCAGGCCCGGTAATTCACCTTGAGCATCTTCTTGAGCAGATCGGGCTTGTTCTTAATGGTGTCATCGCTGGCGATGTACGAATGGGCGTATACGTCGTAGCCGTAGTCGTTCCACAGGAAATAGCCGACTTTGTCCTTGCCCAGGGCTCTCTCATAGAAGGGCAGAGTATAGAACAGCTCGAAGGTAACGTCGCAGTTGTGGGAAGCCAGGGACGGAACCTTGGCGGCCGCGTCGATGTTGATCCATTTGACGCTGTCAACGGGGATCCCGACCAGTTTGCAGAAGGCCGGCCACATAACCTTGTGCCCGTCGGTAGCGGGAAGGGCCGCAGTCTTGCCGATCAGGTCTTGCGGAGTTTTGATGCCTGAGTCTTTCCAGAACCAGGCGCAGTTGCCGATCTTGTCGAACACCACACCGACGATCTTGATCTTGGCGCCGTCGTTCCGCATGACAATGGGGTTGGCCGCATCGGCAATAGCCAGGTCAGCCTTTCCGGTGTCCACCATCTGAACCGAATAGCCCGAGCCTTTGCCCACGATGATGTTCACGTCAAGGCCTTCTTCCTTATACCAGCCTTTTTCGGTGGCGATATAATAGGGAGAGTGATCGGCGGAGATCGTGTAGTTCAAAAGGAATTCAACCTTCTGTAGAGCCGGGGCCGGCGCCGCTTGTCCGCCGCCCGGCGCGGCTTCGCTTTTACCTCCGGCGACCGCGATGGCGCAGACCGTCAGAACCAGACACAGCACAATTAATGCTTTTCTCATAATAAGTCCTCCAAAATATATTTCACAGCCGTTCCCTGGTGAACACCCAAGGCATGAGCAGCCGCTCAAGGACGGTTATGATTAAAAATAAAACGCCGCCTGACACCGAAATGATAATCAGCGACGCGAATACCGGGGGCAGATCCATGATATACTTGGAGTTGATGACCACCGGGAAGAAGCCCACCAGAAACGCTACGAACATGTTCGTCGTTATGCCATAGCCCATCCAGATAACGATGAGCGGCGCGATGGCGATAACCGGCAGGCTATTGATAAAGATGAATACGGGCATAAGAATATTTTTCGCGTGCCTTGACCAGACAATCAGGATTGAAAGGGCGATACCTGATACGCTGGTAATGAGAAACGCCAAAATAAATTCCGCAAGGGTTATTCGGATATTCAACGCCCAGTGGTAATTGGCGTCCGCCTGCTTAAAGAACAGGTGGGCCAGCGAATTGGACGGCGTAGGAAGCGTTACTTCGGGCACATGGAAAAGGCGGACAAGAACTTCCCAGACCAAAAAGAAACCGAGGATGACCAGCACTGAACGGTAATTATCCTCAATAAGATAAAGGACTCGGCGGCCGAAAGACAGTTTGTGCGATTCCGATTCTCGTAAACTCATACGCCCGCCTTCCTATGATTCCAGGGCATACAGATTTTTTCGATAAGCTCAATGGCCGTGAACAAAAGGAACCCCATCAGCGAAAGAAGGATAAGGCACGCGAATATGGTGGGGAGGTCAACAAAAGCCTGGGCGTCGCAGATAAGATAGCCTAAACTTTTTTCCGATGCGATAAACTCTCCCACGATGGAACCTACCACGCAGAAGGTGGTGCTAATCTTGATGCCGGCGAAAATGTAAGGCAGGGAATTGGGTATGCGTATCTTGACGAAAATTTGCAGCTTCGA
>JAITEW010000214.1 GCA_031281855.1 Treponema sp. | reverse complement strand
CTGCGCTCCGAAATAGCGTCTAATACAGGGTTACTCATGGATTTACCTCCTGTCCCCGATAATACCCCATTTCGAAAACAAGATCTATTTCATTTGAAAAAAATTCTACAAAAAATCGTAAAATACACCATTTCATACAAGCGCCCCATGCGCCGGCGCCCTATATAGGGTATGAAAATTCAAGCGTTTTTTGCCCAGGTTCGGGAATTTTTCTTTCCCCGGGGCTGCGCCCTTTGCGGTGAAACCCTTACCGGGAGGGAGGAAACCCTGTACGGCCTCTGCGATCCCTGCCGGGAAGAATTCAACCTTTTCGCCGAAGCCGATGGAATGGACTACTGCGATCGGTGCGGCCGTCCCCTGATATCCGAAATAGACCGTTGCCTCCCCTGCCGGGAACAGGGGGAGCGGCTCTGTGAGAGAACCGCCGTGATCTATCCCTACTCGGGAAAGTACCGAAAGCTTCTGGGTGAATACAAATTCGGCGGGAACATCACCCTGGGGCTTTTCCTGGCCGAAAAACTAAAGGAAGCCTATACCCGGCTCCTCGCGGCTGATTCAGGCGGGGCGATGGGCATTGGGGCAGTCCAAAGTTCTCCCCTTTTAGTTCCTGTCCCGCCCCGTCCGGGAAAGTGGCGAAAAACCGGCTGGGACCAAGTGGAGTACCTGGCGCGGCTCCTTAAACGGGAGGGCCTTCCGGTATACCGCTGCCTGAAGCGGCTCCCCTCCCTCAGCCAAAAGAAGCTTAACCGGGAAGAACGCCTCCGGAACCTTCGGGATCGCTTCGTTCTTACCCGTCCGGCGCCTCCGGCGGTGATTCTTTTCGACGATGTGATTACTACCGGGGCAACCCTGGAAGCCTGCGCCGGGGCGCTAAAAAATGCCGGAACAGAAAAAGTATACGCAATCTGTCTTTTTTATGACTAAGGTATGGACGGAAAAAACAGAGGGACTGTCCAGGGGCTCAATCTTTATATTGGGGTTCTTCGCCTCAAATTCCTTGATAAGATCCGTTAGGGGTGCGGGCCGGGAAAAACAATTCATTTTTTGAAAACTGTTGTGTTTTTTGTTTTTCTATGAAAAATTCAGTTACTCAAGCCTTTGGGCGGCAAACCAGGCCGCCATACGGTCTTCCACATTTTTTTGAAGGTTGTAGTAAAAGAGGTCGTAGTCGTAACGGTGCAGAACCCCCGGAGGCCAGAAGTCGCCGCTCTTGATATCCGCAGTAGTTACCACCGTGCCCCTTTCCAGGTTAAGCCGGGCATCGGCGAACTTGGGCACGGTAACCGGGGCGCTGTAGCCGTAGCGGATACGGCTGCCCAGACTTTCTTCCCTGGCTGCGGGAGTCTCGTCGGTTTTCCAGTTGATCGGGTTTATCACATGGACTCCCCGGACGAAGGAGACGAAGGGGTTGATCTCCGCTGTGGGAAGTTCGGTGTTGTAGGAGATGATCACCCCCGTATCTGCCGCCCCCCTGGCGAAGGGGAGGTCGGCATCCTCAAGAAACTCATCCAGCATCGGAATCCCGATGATATAGGCGGCCACCATCCGCTGAAGGATCTCCGGCCGGTTCCGGCGTATCCAGATAAGCAGTTGCTGCATTACCCCGCTGCCCTGGGAATGGGACGCGAAGATGATCGGTCGGCCCTTGTTGTAGTGTTCCAGGTACCAGTTAAAGGCATTGATCGCGTCAACTGCCGGGATTTCCCCCAGAACCTGCAAAAGCCCCGGCTGGCCTTTTTTCGTCACCACTTCCCGCAGGTAGCCGATACTCAACTGGCGGTAGAAGGGGGCGTACACGTTGGTTTGCTCGAAGATCCCGAAGTGGGCTTCCCGCAGGTAACGGGCCTCCCGCCTCATGTCCTCGTCGGAGGCAGAACAGACATCCCCCCCGGCGAAGTGACAGGTAGGGTAAAGATAAAACACATCCGCTGGCTTGTTGTCGATATAGGCGGCTTTTTCCTCCGCCGGCACGTTGAGCCAATTCCCGGCATCGGAATAGTCGACCGGCCCGGTTCCTGGTTTTCCTGAGGAGTCCCCCAGAGCGGCGCAGCCGCCGCAGAAGAAACCCAGGGTCAGACCTATAGCGCCCAGCAGCCTGTTGCGCTTTCGCCCGAATTCCTTCATAAAATGTACCCTACAACAAAATTTGAAACTTTAAAAGCCCATGTTACGGCCTCTTCTTAAATGATCCCCGGTGAATTGCCGAAACGGTAGATATGGGTAAATTTTCGCTGCCGGGAACATTGAGGGAAGAGCTGGATTATACGCTGGCAGACTTGCAGGAAGATTACAACCAATGCGTCAGAACCATCAGGAAAACCTATGGTTACCTGGAGCAGGTGGGGGTCCGGGAATTCAACAAATATTCCAAGTACAAGTGGAGTCTGGATCGGGACAGGGGCTACAGTTACGTCTGTATCCGTTCCGGAAACAGCCTGAGACGGAAGAGCCTGGTTAAAAGCTCGGCCTATCTGGAAGACGCGGAACTCTACAAATGGATCGAAAACAAGGATCTGATATGCGAAGCCCTGGACGAGGCCTGCCAGTATATTCGGGACAAGGTACGGATGCTGAAACGAAAGATGGACGAAACCAAATTAAGCATTATGGAATACGAAGAAAAGCTGAGGAACCTTGACGAAGAACTGGAAGAAGCGGGGCCTATTACCCGGACCGGTTCTAAAGTAATGGAGTAAAAATTTTACCGGATCATTGCCGCCGGATCTGCCGCTGTGGAACCGGCAGCAATCTGAATCTCTTCCGCGCAGGCCGGCGCGGAAACGCCGGCGGATTTTTTACCCGAAAGCTTTATCTTCTCTTTCCTGGCCTCGGCGCTAAACACCGTACCCTCCGGCCAGGAGCCCTCCAGGATCATCTCCGAAAGGGGGTCTTCCAGTTCGCGCTGGATGGTACGCCGCAATGGCCGTCCGCCAAATTTGGGATCCCAGCCTTTTTCGATAAGGATCTTCCGCGCCGAGGGGAGGATATTCAGATCGTAGCCCTGTTCCAGGAGCCGGCTCTTGAGTTCCCCAGCCTGGATATCGAACACCGCCCCTATCTGCTTCATATCCAGGGGATGGAAAACAATGGTCTCGTCAACACGGTTAAGGAATTCGGGGTTAAAGAGCCGGCGCAGTTCCGCCAAGGCCTG
>JAITEW010000232.1 GCA_031281855.1 Treponema sp. | reverse complement strand
TCCCTCGATGGGGCCTTCATAATGGAATCCTCGGCGAAATTCTTGGGCAGAGCCCGGCTGTTCCCGATAAGAGCGGTGAATTCCTCAAGCTGCCTCTTGTCAGGAAGATGGCCGAACATAAGGAGGTAAACGGTTTCTTCGAAGCCGAAACGGCCTTCCTGGGCTGCTGTGTTGACAATCTCCTCTACATCGATGCCCCGGTAATAGAGCTTGCCGTCAATAGGGACCTTCTCCCCTTCGTCCATGATGTATCCATGGACATCCCCGATGCGGGTAAGGCCCACGAGAACCCCTGTTCCGTCGGCGTTACGGAGGCCCCGTTTGACATTAAATTTGTCGTATAGATCTACATCAATGTAGTCATTCCCAACAATTTTAGCGATATAATCCCTAACGCTGCTCATGAGAACCTCCGCGTATATTTATGCAAAAATTCTAGCGTAAAATGAATAATTTTGCAATACTCCGCAAGGCCCGGCGCTGTAAGCCAGATTATCGGGAAATTATCCCAGAGGCTATTCATTTTCCCGAAAAAAGAGTATAAATAATGCTATATTATGGAATTCAGCGCGATACAACTTCATCCGGATCTCCAGAAGGGCATCAATGAGGCAGGGTATATCACCTGTATGCCCGTACAGGAGCAGGTTTTAACCCATGCCTTTAACGGGCAGGATCTCTATGTGCAGTCCCAGACCGGGACGGGAAAAACAGCGGCGTTTTTAATCGTTATTTTTCAACGCCTTCTTGTGGAGCCGGTCCTTCATGGGAAAAAAGCAATCATCATGGTTCCCACCAGGGAACTGGCAGTACAGGTTGAGGAAGAAGCGAAGCTTCTGGGAAAATACCTCCCTTTCAAAATCGGCAGCTTTTTCGGCGGCGTAGGCTATACACAGCAGAAAGACATGCTCAGGGATAACGTGCAGGTCCTGATAGGCACCCCGGGGCGGGTTCTGGATCTTAACCAGTCGGGACAGATGAACCTCATGGACATCGCGTTCCTGGTTCTGGACGAAGCGGACCGCATGTTTGACATGGGCTTCTATCCGGACCTCCGTAAGCTCATCAGCGTGGTGCCCCCTGCGGATCGCCGCCAGACCATGCTTTTCAGTGCGACCCTCAACAGTTGGGTCAAGAACCTCGCGTGGGAATACACCAAAACTCCCTATGAAATTGAAATTGAGCCTGAAACCGTCACAGTGGAAGAAGTGGAGCAGGTCCTCTACCATGTGTCATCAGGGGATAAAATGAAGCTCCTGATGGGCATCATGGCCCGGGAAAAGCCGGAAAGCGCCATCATCTTTTGCAATACCAAGCGTTATACCGAAATCGTGGCTAAACGGATGAAAATGAACGGCTACGAAACCGAATTTATCATCGGCGATCTTCCACAGGTCAAGCGCCTCAAGGTTATTGACGATATCAAAGCCGGCAAACTCCGGTATCTGGTGGCGACCGACGTAGCCGCCCGGGGGCTGGACATCGAAGGCCTCTCGCTGGTGGTCAATTACGACCTCCCCAATGAGGCTGAAAATTACGTCCACCGCATAGGCCGTACCGCCAGGGCAGGCAAGACCGGCAAAGCCATCACCCTGGCCAGCGAACAGGACGTTTACCAACTGCCTGCTATCGAACGCTATATAGGCCAAAAGATCCCTTCGGAAACCGTTACCGCAGAACATTTGGGGGAAGACGAGAGCGAAGGCAAGCGCGTCTACACGGAATTTTATGAAGACAGGGGCGAAAGAGCCAGGGGGCCGGGGAGGCGGAAAAGCGGCGAAACCGGGCCGGGCCGGGCCGGGGGGGGAGGCGACAGAAATCGCCGCAAGACAGGCACAACAGAAGACCCCGGAAGCCGGGCCAAAAGCCCGGAAGCCGGCCGCCGTACTTCGGGCGCCGGGGATCTTTCCAAGCTTTCTTTTGACGAACGCATGGCTGTTTATAAACAGAAATACCATCAAGCCGGCCCCGGGGCCCAGGCCGGAGAAGGCGGAAACAGGAAAGGGGGCGGAAAAAACCGGCCTCCTGAAGCCGGAACAGCCCAAAACGCCAAGAACCGCCCCGGAGGGGAGGCGAATTCCGCCGGAAACGAACAGCAAAGCGCCGGAAACAGCAGAAACCGGCGCGGCAAAGGCCGGGGGGGACAGCGCCGGAACGCCGGACAGGGAAGGGCCGGACCCGCTGGGGCCGAAAAAGAAAAAACCGCGCCTGCAGCTAACGGCGGAAGCCAGAAGGCTCCTCAAAAAGGCATACTTTCAAAGATTTTAGGGATTTTTAATAAGAAGAAATGATAACCGTTACCGATGTCAGCCTCACGTACGGCGAACGTACGCTTTTTAAGGATGTTAATCTAAAATTCACCCCCGGAAACTGTTACGGCATTATAGGGGCCAACGGCGCGGGGAAATCCACGTTTCTCCGCATACTTTCAGGAGAGACGGAACATGATAAGGGCGAAATCGCGGTAGGCAAAGGCCAACGTATCGCGGTGCTCAGGCAGGATCACTTCGCCTTTGAGGAGTACCGTGTTCTGGAGACCGTTATCATGGGTTTTCCCAGGCTTTACGCTTTGCAGAAAGAGCGCGAAGCTGTTTACGCCAAAGAGGATTTTACCGAAGCCGACGGCCTCAGGGCCAGCGAGCTTGAGGCCGACTTTGCCGACCTTGGCGGCTGGGAAGCTGAGGCCCAGGCAGGGCAGCTCCTCTCGGGGCTGGGTATAAGCGAAGGGGATCATGAAAGGCTCATGTCGGAACTGGACGAAAGCCGTAAAGTCCGGGTGCTCCTGGCCCAGGCCCTGTTCGGCAATCCCGACATACTGCTCCTGGACGAACCCACTAACGGCCTCGACCTTGAATCTATCTCGTGGCTTGAGGATTTCCTCATTGAGTTCCCTAACACGGTGATCGTAGTCTCCCATGACCGCCACTTCCTCAATTCCGTGTGCACCCATATCTGCGACATCGACTTTGGAAGGATCTCCCTCTATTCGGGAAACTACGATTTCTGGTACCAGATGAGCCAGATGCTCCAGCGCCAGGCCAGAGAGCTGCAGAAGAAAAACGAGGACAAAGCGAAGGAGCTGCGGGAATTTATCCAGCGCTTCGCTTCCAACGCCAGCAAAAGCCGCCAGGCTACGAGCAGAAAAAAAGTCCTTGAAAAGCTGAACCTTGATAACGTGCATGTTACAAGCCGCAGGTTCCCCTATGTAGGCTTCAAACCGGACCGGGAGATAGGCAACAACGTGCTCAGGATTGAAAAACTCAATTACGAGTTTGAAGGAAACCCGATCTTAAGCGATTTCAGTTTGACGGTAACCAAAAACGACAAGATTGCCTTTGTGGGCATTGAGCACGCTTCAAAATCGGCGGTTTTCGACATCATCACCGGTACAGTCAAAGCCGGGTCAGGGGATTGTTACTGGGGTCAAACCACAAGCTTCTCCTATTTCCCCAAAGAGAACAGCGCCTTCTTTAATTCGGCTATTTCGATTACCGACTGGCTCAAACAGTACTCGCCTGACCAGGACGACACCTATGTGCGCAGCTTCCTGGGGCGCATGCTTTTTTCGGGCGACGAAGCCTTAAAGCCCGTAAACGTCCTTTCAGGAGGCGAAAAGGTCCGCTGCATGCTTGCAAAGATGATGCTTTCAGGCGCTAATGTCCTCGTTCTGGACGAACCTACAAACCACCTTGACCTGGAAGCCATCACAGCCCTCAACGAAGGCCTCGCGGCTTTTCCGGGGGTCATTCTTTTCAACTCCCATGATCACGAGTTCATCAACTCCATAGCCAACAGGATCGTTGAAATCGTACCCTGCGGCAGCGGCTCCCCTGGGGCCGTCATCGACCGCATGATGCCCTTCGACGATTACCTCAAAGACGATTCGGTCAAGGAACTCAGGGCGAAGGCGTACCATCACGCGGAACGGCTGATGATCTAAACATCTAAACGCCGCCCGGCGTTTGGCGGTTACTGAATGTTAAAATAATACCGTTCCAGATACGCTATCCGCCGCCGGGCCTGGGGGACCAGGGGGCTCTGGGGATATTCCCGGATAAGCCGCCGGTAGTATTCCAGCGCAAGGCGTATGTCCCTGCCGGGGCTGTTGGACTCCAGGAACTGGCCGTAAAGCCAGAGGGCTTCATCGGTGAGGGAAGGATAGTCCGATTGCAGATGATCCAGAATTGACAGAGCCTCGGCCACCCTGCCGGCGTTGTACTCCTCCTGGGCGCGGCGCACATAGTCGCCAGGCTCCGGGCCGCCGCCTGCAGTCGCCCGGGCAGGAGCAGGAGCCGGATCAGAAGCCGGAGAAACAGGGGCCTCTTCGGGAGCCGCAGCGGGTACAGCCGGAACAGGCCCGGCCGGGGTAACAGGCAGGGCTGCGGCTTCGGGGAGAGGCGCCTCAGAAGGCTGGGGCGGGTTTTCAAGAGGCGGCCAGCGCGGTTCGGCGGTTACCCTCCCCTGGTCTGCGGGGGGCGTAAACCAGCCTGCCCCCGGGGACCCGGTTTCTACGGCAATGACCTGCACGTAATCATTCAGAATATAATCCCTTATAAAATCCTGTTTATAAAATTTGAGGGCATAGGTTCCGGCAGCTTCGACCTTAAAGATAAAGGTCTGGCCTTCAGGATCCAGCCTGCGGGAATCATAGGCGATGCCTCTTGGCAAACCCAGTTCCCCAAGGTACACCCAGCCTGTCCCTCTAAAGGGGATTTCCACCAACTGCCCCACTGCGGCCCTGACGGTACGGGAAAAAACAATTTTTTCTTCTTGTCCTGACTCAGGACGCGCCGGAAGATCCGGCAGGGGATTTACCGGTACCTGAAGGGGTTCCCTGGAAGGAGGCGGTATCACGGGCTCCAGGGGCCTTATGAAAGGAGGCGGTTCAGGGGGAGCCGGTTCCGTAACGGGATCTGTTACAGGACCCGGCGCTACAGGAGGAGGCCGGGAAGGAGGCGTCCCCGGAGCCTCGCTGGCAGGAGCCGGGGTTTCCGGGACCTGAGGCGCTGCCCGGACCTGGGGCAGAGGCCCGGGGGGAGCTTCCCGCAAAGGAGGAACAGGCGGGTCCGGGAGGGTTTCTGCCCCGGCGTCAGGGGGTTCCGCAAGCGGAACGGCGGTTTCCGGAAAATCAGCATGAGGTTCCTCAAGTTCAGTTATCCCCGCATATTCCTGTTCTTCCCTGTCCCTTACAGGAAGCTCCGCAGTCAGCTCAGGCGGCAAATCAGGAACCGGGACCCCGGGCGCGTCATCATCCCCCCCCTCTCTGACAGGCCAGGAAATCTCAGGCCCTTCTTCGGCAGGCTGAAAAGCCTCAGGAAAAACTTCAGGTTCCTGAACCGCCATGGCAGCTCCGGATTGGGCCTCCTGCACAGAAGACGGCGCGCTTTTACAGGCAAAAAACAGAAGTGTAATTGCAAGAATAACAAGGAGATGAGGCTGTTCCAAAACTTCAGTTTTGGGAATGGCTCTATACCTCCGCGGCATGTTTTTTCTCTCCATCACGGGACGCTTTCCATAAGCTCGTCTATCACCCTGCTCATTTCCCAACGCCAGTCTTCCTTGAGGGTTGAATCCGCAGGGTCCTTCCAGAAAGGCCTGACATCTTCACTTGTCCATGGCCCGCGGGGTTCCCGCTCCGGCAGCGTATCAGGGAGAAAGTCCGGCTCCTGGGGCATAAAAAAGTCTTCCAGGGGAACAGAAACCCCCGGGGCCTCAGACAAACCAGGGCCGCCGCTGCTTCCGGCTTTCGACGCCGGAACAACGATAATAAGAAGGACCAGCAGGAGAATCACCCCTCCAAGGCAAAAGCAAAACAACGCGGGTTTCCGCTTCAAACCCTCCCCGGCTTTCGCAAGACTGCCGGCAGCCCTATCCCTAAGAACGCCTAAATTCATACGTGTTTTTTATTATAACAAGGATAATCATTTCATAACAGGGAGGAAAGCCTATGCTGAGCGTTGTTTTTTTGTTATAATTATAAAATGCAGGTTGAAATTAATTCCAGGGGTAACGGCGCGTGCCCGATATGCAAGTCCACCGGGAATTGCCGGATGCAGGATATCCTCACAAAAGCTATGACGGTCTTTTCCAACGAAGACGATCCCTTGGAGCTGGTGGTATATTCGTGCCCTCTATTTAAGGAGAAAACAGAACGTGAATGAACGGCTAGATTCCCTGCTCCGCAGGCATGAAGAACTCTCGCGGCTTATTCAGGACCCGGAACTGGTAAAAGATCAGAACCGGTACCGGAGCGCAATGAAAGAATATTCCCAGCTCAGCGAAATCGCCGCGGCTAACGGGGAAATCGCGGACCTTTCGGCACAACTTCAGGACGCCAAAGCCCTTATACAGGAAGAAAAAGATCCTGACATAAAAGAACTGGCCAGGGAAGAGATCAAGGAGCTTGAAGTCAGGATCAACGATGCCGGAGACCGGCTCAAATTCCTCCTTATCCCCAAAGATCCTCTGGACGAAAAAAACATCATCATGGAAATCCGGGCCGGAACAGGGGGCGAAGAAGCGGCGCTTTTCGCTGCGGATCTCTTCCGCCTGTATTCCCGCTTTGCAGAAACCAAAGGGTGGAAATTCGAGATCATGAACTCCAACGAAACCGAACTTGGGGGCCTCAAGGAAATCGTCTTTTCCATTAGCGGAAAAAATGTCTACGAAAACCTGCGCTACGAATCCGGGGTCCACAGGGTCCAGCGGGTTCCCGCTACCGAAGCCTCTGGCCGCATCCATACCTCTGCGGTAACCGTGGCGGTGCTCCCTGAAGCGGATGAGACGGAAATTGAAATCCGTCCGGAGGATCTGCGTATAGACGTGATGCGCGCAGGAGGCCCCGGAGGCCAGTGCGTCAACACCACCGACTCGGCGGTGAGGATCACCCATATTCCTTCAGGGATAGTGGTCCACTGCCAGGACGAAAAAAGCCAGATCAAAAACAAGGCCAAGGCTATGCGCATACTCCGGGCCAGAATCTACGAGATGGAAGAAGCCAAAGCCGCCTCTGAACGGGCAGAGGCCCGGAAAAACCAGGTAGGCACCGGGGATCGTTCAGAGCGCATCAGGACCTACAACTTCCCCGACAACAGGCTCACGGATCACCGGATCGGGCTGACCCTCTACAAACTGGACCGCATCATGGAAGGGGAAATAGAAGAGGTCTTTGACGCCTTAAAGCTTTCGGCACGGGAAGAACTCCTCAAGGCCACAGCTTCCTGAACGCCATGCCCGGAAAACCGGCGCCCCTTGTCTCCGCACCTGTAACTGTCCGTGAAACTCTGGCTGAAGGAGCCGCCCTGCTTGCCCAGGGGGGCATTGATACCCCGGGGCTTGACGCTTCCCTGCTGCTGGCGCATATCCTCCACACCCGCCGGGAGGGGCTTATCATCAGAGGTCCTGATTTCATTGCCCACAAGGACCGGGAACAGTTCAGGCTGTTACTCGAACGGCGGCTGCAAGGCGAATGCGTCGCGTATATTCTGGGCAGAAAGGAATTCAGGGGCCTTGAATTTACGGTTACGCCTGACGTCCTCGTTCCCCGGCCTGATACGGAGACTCTGGTCGAAGCGGTTCTTGAGGAAATTAAGGAAATCGAAGAAACCCGCAAAGCCGGGTCAGGTAAACAAAACCAGCGCCTGGAAGTCCTGGATCTCTGTACCGGATCAGGGGCCGTTGCCATTGCGTTAAAACACGAGCAGCCGGATCTTGAAATCACAGCTTCTGATATTTCCGGAAAGGCCCTGGCTGTTGCGGCAGAGAATTGCGTAAAACTCCTCGGCAGTATGTCGATACGCTTTATAGCAAGCGATCTTTTTGAAAAACTCACCCCTGACCCGGAGAACCCCGGCAATGACGCAAACCGTTTCGACATCATCCTTTCCAACCCGCCTTATATTCCGTCCCTGAAGATCGACAGCCTTGCCCCTGAGGTCCGGCGCGAACCCCGGCTCGCCCTTGACGGCGGCAGCGACGGCATGGACCTTATCCGGCTGATAGCGGCGCAAGGAAAAGAGCGCCTCAAACCCAGCGGTTCCCTTTTCCTTGAAGCGGACCCAGGCCAGATGAAAACCATTGCGGCTATACTGAAAGATTCCGGTTTCACCCTCATCAAAACGTTCCCGGACCTTGGAGGAATGGAGCGGGTTATTAAAGCGGAAAGCCCCCTTCTCAATCCCCTATAGGCATAATATGATAATCCCAAAGGAATAAGAGAATCGCTGTGTTTGAGGAAAAAATAGCATCTTTCAATGAAAAAGACAGGGAACGGATCCTTTCTGCCCGTGCCTGGGCCGGCGAGCACGGCGGCGGCGATTCCGAAGGCGCGGCTTCGATTCTGGCGGACCTCGGCCTCGATGCGGACACCATTACAGCCGCCCTGATTCTGAACAGCCCGGAACAAGGCGCGGATACTGATATCGAACAGCGCTTCGGGAAAAACGTCGCCCTTCTCGCGGAAGGCACTGCCAGGATCTCGGGGCTTAAGGCCAAAAACAAAACCCTCCAGGAAGCGGAAAACATCCGGAAAATGCTTTTTGCAATGGTCAAGGATATCAGGATTATATTCATCAAACTCGCGGACAAACTCTGGTCCATGCGTGAAGCCGGAAACAAGCCGGCTGAAGAACGGAAACAGGCCGCACAGGAAAGCCTGGACATCTACGCCCCTCTGGCAGGAAGGCTGGGTATTTCGTGGATCAAAGACGAGCTTGAAGATCTCGCACTTAAAGAACTCAACCGCGAAGCTTATCTCCAAATCAAGGATATTGTGTCCGAAAAACGGGGGGAACGCCGGGAATTTCTGAACAAAGTCCAGGAAGATATACAGCGCGAAGCGAAGGCGGCGGGTATCGGCATCGAAGTGTCCAGCAGGGCCAAACACTTCTATTCGATATATCAGAAAATACGGAAACGGGACAAATCCGCTGCGGATATTTACGATCTTTTCGGCATCAGGATCATCTGCGACAGCATCGAAACCTGCTATACGCTCCTGGGTATGGTTCACCGCCTGTGGAAACCCCTGGACGGCCGTTTCAAGGATTACATAGCAATGCCCAAATCCAACGGGTACCAGAGCCTTCACACGACAGTCATGGTTCCGGGAAACAGCGCCGTCCTTCAGGATACACGAACCGTTGAAATTCAAATCCGCACCAGAGAGATGCACCACATCGCGGAAAACGGCATCGCCAGCCACTGGCTTTACAAAAAAGGCAGCTCCAGGGAACTGGTCAGGCCGGTGGATATAACCATTGTCAACAGGCTTAAGGACTGGAAGGAAACAGAAGACGGAAGCCGGGAAAATTTCAATTCAAAAACCTTTCTGGAAGAAATCAAACGGGAAATCCTGAGGGATTCGATCTACGTTTTTACCCCTCAGGGAAAAGTGGTGGAACTTCCGGCCGGGTCCACGCCTATAGATTTCGCCTATGCGATTCACTCCGCAATAGGGGACCGCTGCGCCGGAGCCAAAGCCAACGGAGCCATTATCCCTTTGAATTCGGAACTCGCGAATACCCAGGTTGTGGAGATCCTCACTTCCCAGCAGGCCCGGCCCCATGTCAACTGGCTGCGAATAGTAAAAACCTCCAAAGCCCGGAGCAAGATCCGCGCGTGGCTTGAACAGCATGATGAAACGGCAAACCAGGAAAAAACGCCTGGAAAAAGAAAAGCAAAAAACCAGGAAACTGAAAAGAAAAACACTGAGCCTGAAGCATCTACTGTTCCCGCAATGACCGAAAACCAGCCGTTCCGGCTTGAGGTAAAAAACAACACACCCGGCGGCCTTTCTTTTAAGGTGCGCATACAGGATGAAAAGAACATGCTTATCCGTTTCGCAAGCTGCTGTAAACCAATTACCGGCGACCCGATAACAGGCTATATATCACGGACCAGGGGCATCATTATCCACAGAACCGGCTGCCGGAACCTCCTTAACATAGCGGACCTTGACGAACGCCGTATTGATGCGGAATGGGACAATGCCTCTGTAGAACTGCTCAGGCGCTTTACGGTAGACGCCCGCGCCGCGCCTAACCTGTTTTCGGAAATTGAAGGCGCTATACGCAAATACCACGGCCATCTTATTGAAGGCCGGTTTGAAGAAAAAGAAACCAACAAGCTGACCGGTTCATTTGTCATGCAGCTTGAATCGCCTGAGGATGTAAAAAAAATCATGAAAGGCATACGCGGCATACCGGGGGTTTACAAAATCAGAACTGTTTCATAACAGGCATTGACAACAGAAAACAGAAGGTATTATACTAAATTGATAATTTTCTCCGGTTTTCTAAAACAGGGGCGACAATGAAACAAGGGGCGGCTTCAGAAAAAATTTACGGTCCCGGCCTTTTGGCGGCTGCTTTGCTGATTGTTGCAAGCGCTGCGGCCTGCGAATTGTTTTCCAATAATCCCGAAAACGATCTGGCGACGGACATTGAGGCGTCCGTGTGGGAAGCGAAGGCCCCTAAGCTTAACGTCAGGATGAACGCCCCTATGGCGATAGGGCAGACAACCCCCACAAACGGAACCATTATCCCTAACCCGAAACAGAAAGTCCCCTTCAGGCTGTCCTAT
>JAITEW010000183.1 GCA_031281855.1 Treponema sp. | reverse complement strand
CGAAGCCCCTGGAGCGGGGAAAACCCTGTGAAAAACGCTTGTAGAGCCCGCCTCTGCTATAAAAGACTTGACAGGCGTCAAGTCTTTTATACGCTCCGGCGGTGAATTCCAAATGTTTTTCCCAGACTTTCCCCCGCTCCAGGGATTTCACGCCAAATGCAGGTCAAGTTTAGCCGCCCAACGCAACCTTTTGGGTACATAACCCCCCGGTTGAGAACCAACTAACCCAATCTACCTGCGATAAAGCCGCCAGCCAGACCCGGAGGGACCCCCCGGGCAGGCATACGGCGTCATACCAGTAAAGGCGACGCCAATGCGGCGGCATGGATGCCGCTGTTTCTATTGCTTCAACTGGAGTTTTGCCCTGAAAAACTCCGTGCCATAATCTGGCATGGATGCCGGATTATGGCACAGCGACGACCGTCTAGACTGCCCGGGGGGTCGCCTCCGGACAGGGCTGGCGGATTGTGGGTCGATGTTGGGTGAACAGCGGAGTATATAATGCTGTTCCCCAGACAGTTTGACACGATGACGGAGTGTAAACTGAGAACTATTGGTATGCTTGACTGTTCCCGCCGTAATCCCTATATTAGGTATGTAAACAATTCCCCCCGGCCCCCCTCGGGTCCGGGGCTTGGCCGCCCTGCGCGGCATGACGCTGTTTCAGGATGTTATTATGGAAGAACAACAAACTACCGTTCTCCCCCCTGAATATCAGGGGCTCACGTTTGAAAAAGTTTGGGCTATGTTCCAGGAGACAGACCGGAAAATGCAGGAAACTGCCCGGCAAATGCGGGAGACAGACCGGCAAATGCAGGAAACCGGCCGGAAAATGCGGGAAACCGACCGGAGAATCGGCGAACTATGCAACCGCTTTGGCGAGCTGGCCGAACACCTGGTGGCTCCGAATATCAGGAAAAAATTCAACGCCTTGCACTATACGTTTGATAAAATTTCCCAGAACATTGATATAAGCGACGCGCAGGACAGGTATTCAGGCGCTGAAATTGACATACTGCTGGAAAACGGCGAAATAGCCATAGCGGTGGAAGTCAAGGCCAAACCTCTGTACAAGGATGTGGACCGCCACCTTGAGCGCATGGAAGTGCTCCGGCGCTGGGCAGACCGGCACAATGATAAACGAAAATTTCTCGGCGCCGTTGCGGGGGCCATTATGCCCAAAGAGGTGCGGAATTACGTGATAAAAGCCGGTTTTTATGTGATAGAACAGACCGGCGACACGGTAACAATAAATGTTCCCGAAGGCTTTAAGCCCCGGGAATGGTAAGCCAGAAAGGGACATGACTAAACTTCCGGTTTCAATCATACTTATGAAACAGGAGGAGTGTAGCCCATGCCGGTTCTGAAAAACGTTTTGATTGGGTCGGCCTTTGGGCTTTTGTTTGCCCTGTTTTATGCGGCAGGCTCCATCCCTCTTGAAGAGCGGGTCTACGATTTTTTCCTCCAGGGCAGGACTGACGGGGACAGGATAGACAACGTGGTGTTCCTTGATGTGGACGATGCGGCTATCGCCTACAATGGGGTCTACCCCTGGCCCAGGTCAATAATGGCCGACGGTTTTTTGCGGCTCAAGGAATACGGGACCCCTGCGGCTATATTGGATATTGAATTTATCGACAAAGGGCCCGCAGGGATAGACTCGATCTATTTTGACCGGGATTTCCCCAGGGATTTTGAAAAAACCTTTGCCGGCATTAACTCGAATGTTTTCGAGCTTTTAGAGGCCATCAGGAGCGGCAGGCTCAGCAGCGCCGAGGCGGAAGGGTACGAGGAAGAACTGCTTACCCTTATCCGGGCTGAAGGGGAAGATCTTTTTCAGAAAGCCTCGGGCATAGCCCGTGATAACGATGTGTATCTGGCCCAGGCTTCGGCCCTTTTCGGCCACACCTGGGCTACCCTCAATCTGCAAACCCTGGCCCTTACAGGGGAACAGGCCCAGCGCCGGCCTATGGCGGAAGAACGGTTTTCATATCCCGTAGATGCTCCTCCCGGGGCGCATGGCGGCGGCTTTGTGGACATCCTTCCGGCGCTTCCTTCCTTTGCCCAATCGGCCAGAGGCGCGGGGTTTACCAACGTGTTTATCGATCCCGACGGGACCAGGCGGCGGATCTTCCTGGCCCAAAAAATCCAGGATCACTGGTATCTTCAGCTTGCCTTTGCGCCTCTTATGGAACACCTGGGGTATCCTGAAATCAGCCTCGAAAAACGGCGGCTTATTCTAAAAAACGCCAGGTTGCCGCTTTCAACAGACAGTTCCCCTGCCGGGGCGTCCCCTGGGAGGGACATTGTAATCCCCCTGGATACCCAGGGCCGGATGATGCTGGACTGGCCTAAGACCAATTACAAAGACAGCTTTGTCCATGTGTCTTTTGCGGAGTTTTCAAACATCGAGGAACTCGAGTCCCAGATAGAACAGTACCTTGGGGCGCTGGAAACCGCGGACTTTGGGTTCTTTTCCAATTTTGATCAAAGCCTCTCCATAGCCCCCTCTGCCGTCTATCAGGGCAGCGAAGCTTTGCGAAAATCCCGGGAAGCCCTGGGCCGGGCTCTGGAGGAATGTTCGGATGACGAATTCAGCCGCAGTCTTGCGCTGCGCGCCGAAGGCATGGCGTCGGCGCAGTCCCTTTTGGAATACGAAATCCCGGAGAAAGTGCTGGCGCTGGCGGAAACCCTGGCGCAGGACTACCCTGAAGCCGCAGAAGGTATCCGGGCGGAAGCGGACTATATCGCCCAGGTAATTGGTTACCTCGGCATAGCAACGGAACAGTATGCTGAACAGCAATCAAGGCTGAAAGGGATCTTTGCCGGCAAGTTCTGCATCATAGGCCGGGCCGATACGGGAACCACCGATATCGGGGTGAATCCTTTCTACGGCGAATATATCAACGTCGGCACCCACGCGGTAGTGCTGGATACGGTTTTGCGGGAATCCTTTATCACCCCGCTGCATCCTTTGTGGAGCGCCGCGCTGTGTCTTGTTCTTCCGCTCTTCCTCATGCTGGCCTTGTACCGTCTGAAACCTGCCACCAGGGCGGGCCTCGGCCTTGGGGGGACCGTTCTTTTCGGAGCCGCCTGTTTTGTTCTGTTCCGGTACACAGGCGTCTTTGTAGGCCCCCTGGGGCCTGTCCTTTCTGCGGTCATAGCGGTCGTAGTCCGGGAGCTGGTTTCGTACCTGGCTTCTGAAAAGGAAAAACAGTTTATCAACAAAGCCCTTTCGACCTATGTTTCCAAAGAAGTGGTGGATGAACTGGTGGCCAACCCCTCGCTTTTGCAGTTAGGCGGAAGCAAGCGGCAGATGAGCGCCATTTTTACGGATATTCAGGGCTTTTCTACAATCTCGGAACAGCTTGACCCGGAACAACTGGTTAACCTCCTGAACCGTTACCTCACGGTCATGAGCGACATTATCATGAAAAACATGGGGACCATCGATAAATACGAAGGCGACGCCATTATCGCCTTTTTCGGCGCCCCTGTGTACCGGGAGGATCACGCCGCGCTGGCCTGCCGCAGCGCTGTTATGATGAAAAAGGCCGAAGCCGAATTGAACCGCGCCGTCATGGCGGACCGTTTAAGCCCGTCGCCTCTTTATACCCGTATAGGGATCAACACCGGGGAAATGGTAGTGGGCAATATGGGAACTTCCAACAAGATGAACTATACTATAATGGGAGACGCTGTGAACCTTGCGGCCCGGCTTGAAGGGGTCAACAAGCAGTACTATACGAGGGGAATTCTGATAAGCGAATACACGAAGAACGCTATAGGGGATGAATTCATCTGCCGGAGCCTTGACCTGGTCCGGGTAGTAGGGATTAAAAAACCGGTACGGCTCTACGAGCTTTTAGGCTTGCGAAGCGAGCCGGGGCTGCGGGACGAGGCCGGTGAACCGGAAACCCTTGCTGCGTGGGAAAAAGCCCTGGTTCTGTACGAAAAACGGCAGTTCCGGGAATCCGGGAAGATCTTTGCCTCTATCGCCGCAAAGGATAAAACCGACGGCACGGCGCGGCTGTATGTGAACAAATGCCGGGAGTATATCGCCGCGCCGCCTCCTGATGATTGGGACGGGGTTACTAATTTAAGCCAAAAATAAGGGCCGGAAACCCCGGTCCCTCAGCTTTACGGGGTCATCATGCAAATTCACATGGAAAAATTAATATTAGCTGTCGGCGAAGCTCTGGATATTGTCGAAGGGGAACTTCTTGGGGCGTCTACCAACCACGGAAAACGGGTAGGGATACTCTGCGCCGCTATGGGCAGGAGCCTGGGCGTATCGGAAGAAGAGCTCAGGGTTTTGACCGCCGGGGCGCTGCTCCATGACAGCGCCCTGACAGAATACATTATGGCCGAACGGCAGGGGAAACAACACGATCCCGCTATGAAGCTCCATTGCGAGTACGGCCAGCGCAACCTGGAAGCCCTGCTCCCGGGACCCTCTTCAAGCGGCGTTATCGCGTACCACCATGAACGGGCAGACGGGAACGGCCCCTTTAGAATGAAAGAAGGCGAAATCCCGGCGTCTGCGGAACTTATCGCCATTGCCGATTCCCTGGATGTTGCCAACCATTTGCAGACCCTCAAATTCTACGATTTACCGGAAATCCGGTCGGGCATTTCCCAGCAGTCAGGGAAGCAGTTTTCCCGCAGAGCCGCGCAAGCCATGCTGTCGGTACTGGACGACGACATGCTCCTGCTTCTCAGGGACGAATCGGTCAAAGATGTCGTGGAACGCCTCCTCCCCCCCTGGCCGGTTGATATGGACAGCGAGGTTGTAAAGGACTTTGCGGAAATGGTGATCCGTATTATTGATTATAAATCGGCCTTTACCCGCAGGCACTCTTCGGGAATCGCCGATAAAGCGTTTCACATGGGCGGATACTACGGCCGCGATACGGACGAGAAGGTCGAACTGTATCTGGCCGCGGCGCTGCACGATCTGGGCAAAGTCGCGGTTCCCTCGGCGATTCTGGAAAAGCAGGGCTCCCTTACGGACGAAGAATTCACAACCATCAAGGAACATGTTTACCTTACCTGGAAGATGCTGAAGGATATCAAGGGTTTGGAGGATATCTGCGCCTGGGCTTCAAACCACCACGAGAAGCTCGACGGTTCAGGATACCCGTTTGGAAAGAAAGGCGCTGAACTGGATTTTAATTCCCGGCTCCTGGCATGCATCGATATTTACCAGGCCCTCAGCGAGGAACGGCCGTACCATCCTGTACGGAGCCACCGGGCTACTATGGAGATTATGTATGAGATGGCCGCAAAGGGCCTTATTGATCCTGAGATAACCGCCGATATGGACAAAGCGCTTGGGGATTAACGGTTCTGTCAGCAATTCCATTAGTGAATTTTCCGAAAAACCCAGCAGAAATTTCACCTAACAATCTGTACATACCTCACCCCCTGTTTTGAACCCATTGCTTTCGTATCCTATAAGAAGGGTTGGTTTTCCGATAAAAAAAGAGGGGTAACAGGCGGCGATGGAAAATGAGCCAATTTTACAGGGACAGTTAGCTGCACGGCTGGAACTTGCCAGGACGGATAAACACGCCCTGAACACACTGCTCCATGACTATATGCCGTTTATCAAAAAATGCGTGTCAGGCGTTTTTTTCAAAGGCCAGTCGAAAGCGGACAATCTCACAGATGCTATGCTTGCCTTTGCCCACAGTGTTCAAACCTACAATCCCGGTAACGGGGCGTTTATTCAATACGCCGCAGCGGTAATCCGTAACCGGCTTATCGACAACGCCCGGAAGGAACTGGCTGTTCAAAAACCGCTCTTTTCACTATCTGCCACGGGTATCGAAGAAAAAGATGTGTCATGGGAAACTGTACTATCGTTGCAGGCTTTTAACCGGGCTGAAGAAGAAAAAAATCTGCGCCTTGAAATCGAGGCTGTCAACAGCGAATTTTCCCAATGGGGCTTTTCATGGGAAACGCTGCTCAAAAAATGCCCCAAACAGGAACGCTCCCGCAATATAGCAGCGCGTATTGCGGGAGCAGTGCGGGAAAACCCCGGGCTGTTGGCGGCAGCGCTTGAAACCCGCCAACTGCCGGTTACCCGGCTTGCAGCGGCCTTTTCCCGGAAGACGCTGGAAAAATACCGTCAGTATATTGCGGCGCTTATTATCCTTTCACAGGGGGATTATCCCTATGTGTATTCCTTTGTGCCGCAGCTTTTTACCGAGGAGGACAATTGATGAAAGGTGTTATTGTACAGGTAGGAGAACCGAAAAGTATCGCCCTCTTTAACAACGGAAAAATAAGCGCAATACCGACCCCCGCTGATTGTCATGTAGGAATGGTTGTTACGGTTAAATACAACAATAAACTCAAAATACTGGCAATTACCCTTGCCGCCGTCCTGCTGCTGGGGGCAGGTGTTTTTATCGGCGCCTTTTTTGTGGAGAGCAAGGTATCCGCGCTGCCGGCAGCCGCCGAAATGACAGACGATGGAACCCACGGCTGGCAGAGAGGGCAGGAACTGGAAAGAAATGTTTTGAACTCTGAAAATATCCCTTATATTGAAAATGTTCCGAACATGGAAAATATTCACAGGGACCCCCGTTTCTGGCGGTTTCATTCCGTATTCTATAAACATCCGCGCCATAGAGCATGGAAATATCCTGACCCTGCGTGGTCAGGCAGACGGTGGGAAAGACCGTAAAGGAATAAGGCCCTGATAACATGACCGGTCAAAATACCGCGCAAATTTATGTATCCCTCGTAATCCCCTGTTTTAATGAAGAGGCCGCGATACCCTTGTTTTACGAAGAAACCGTAAAAACATTTTCAACTACACAGCCGGAAAAAGAATTTGACTTTATCTTTATTGATGACGGTTCAACGGATAAAACCTTGGAAGTACTGCAAAACCTCGCCAAGAAAGACAACCGGGTACATTACATCTCTTTTTCGCGGAATTTCGGGAAAGAGGCGGCTATCCTTGCCGGATTACAGGCAGCCTCGGGGGAATACGTTGCCACACTGGATGCAGACGGCCAAGACCCGCCTGCGCTTATCCCTCAAATGCTGGAAGCGGTAGAGTCCGGTGAATACGACTGCGCCGGAACCCGGCGGGTAACCCGCAAAGGGGAACCGCGGGTCAGGTCGTTTTTTGCGCGGCGCTTTTACGCGCTTATGGAAAAAATTACAGACATCAAAATCCTTGACGGGGCGCGGGATTTCCGCCTGTTTAACAGGAAGTACCTGGAAGCGGTACGCTCCCTTCCTGAACGGGGGCGTTTTTCCAAAGGCATTTTCCCCTGGGTTGGTTTCAAAACCAGATGGTTTGAATATGAAAATATCGAAAGAAAAACAGGAAAAACAAAATGGTCATTTTGGAAACTGTTTTTATATTCCCTTGACGGTATTACCGCTTTTTCATCAAAACCGCTTACGATAGCGTCGTTTATGATGAGCACTCTTCTATTCATTGCCGCCATAGGCTTTACCGGATTTATCATTATACGGAAAATGATATGGGGCGATCCGGTCAGGGGCTGGGCTTCATTGATATGTATTATTCTGTTCTGCTCCGGTATCCAGTTTTTTATCACCGGCATTTTGGGGCAGTACCTTTCAAAAATCTACATGGAAGTCAAAGGGCGCCCGCATTATATCATCCAGGAGGCGGTGTAAAAGAAACTGTCACTGGAAACGCAGGGGTTTCAGTAACCAAATTTCTGAAAACGCTGGCGCTGAGAGTTAAAACGTTAGTGCTGCATGTTACAGCGCCAGCGCTGCAAGCCGCAGCGCCGGCGCTAGGGAATAGGAAACCAGGAACGGGAAACAACCCCCCCTTTCCCTGTTTCTATCATGTTTATTCTTTAAAAAACACTTCCTGCTGGTTCCGCCCCTTACGCCTGTGGACACCCGTGGGGACTACGGTTACGCCCTGTACCGGGGCATCATGCCCCAAGGGGGG
>JAITEW010000034.1 GCA_031281855.1 Treponema sp. | reverse complement strand
CTATTGCGGATCAGGTTTTGCCCCTGAAAGGCGGGTCAAGTTTAGCTAAAGTACCTTGCAAGAATGCCTTTGAAGCCGCAGCAGTGGCGGGCTTCATCCCGGGCCATTTCGTGGACCGTGTCGTGGATGGCATCGTAGCCCCGTTCCTTGGCGCGCTTGGCAATGTCGGTCTTGCCCGCGCAGGCGCCGTGTTCGGCTTCGACGCGGAGTTCCAGGTTCTTTTTGGTGCTGTCAGTGACCACTTCGCCCAGAAGTTCGGCGAACTTGGAGGCGTGCTCGGCTTCCTCGAAAGCGTAGCGCTTGTAAGCCTCGGCGATTTCAGGATAGCCTTCGCGTTCGGCAACACGGCTCATAGCCAGGTACATGCCGACTTCGGAACATTCCCCGTTAAAGTGAGCCCTGAGATCCTCCAGGATGTCCTGTTCGGCGCCCTTGGCAACGCCGACCACATGCTCGGCGGCAAAACCGCCGGCGGCAGTCTGTTCCTTAAACTTGGACGCCGGAGCCTTGCACTGGGGGCAGGCCGCCGGGGGCTGATCGCCGGTAAACACGTAACCGCAGACTGTGCAAACCCATTTCTTCATAATTCTCTCCTAAATTATAAAAAATATTGTGTCTTTTCCAAAACCGGAGGGCTTCAAAAAAGACGTTTTTAAACCGGCCTCAAGGCCGGGTTTTACCAAAATTACCGCCCATTCCGGGCAGCTTCTTCTTTACACCTGCTGCATAAACCATAAAACACGGTGTTCCGCTTATCAATAGTAAAACCTGGAATTTCCACCGGAAAATTTCCGGCCAGAACCGCCTGGACCTCGGCTGAAAGGTCGGCTACCTTGCCGCACCTGGTACAGACCGCGTGGCCGTGCGGGGAAGTGTCGCCGTCGAAGCGTTCTTCCCTGTCCACTACCCCTACGGATTCCACCAGTCCCTCTTCCCTGAAAACGCTGATGTTCCTGTATACCGTACCCAGGGACAGGTCCGGGATAGAAGGCTTGAGCTGATCGTAGATCCACTGTGCCCCGGGATGGGTAGTTACGGAACGGATTAATTCCAGAATAGCGTCCCGTTTTTTGCTGCGCTTTCTCATCCCGGTCATACCAGGCATTTTATCATTTACCTCTTGATATTAATAATAATAACTATTATTATTATAGTATGCAAGGAGAGAAATGTCAAGAGAAAAGTGAAAAAAAATTGAATCCACGGATTTTTTCAAGATCCGGCGGCCCGGTTGTAAAGGGAAAATTGAAGGGAAAGGAAACGGTTCTGACAGGAAAGCGGGACGCGCCTTAGTGCTTGCCACGGGTATCCTGAACCGTTATTATTGAACAAATTAGGCAGGAATGTCAGATAAGAGGTACTATGCGGTCTTTAGGAATAAATATCGGCTCTACGAGCCTGAAAATGGTTTTGTTCGATTCTAATGAATCCGGGGGCAGCGTCGTTTGGAGCGCCGCTGTCCCTCATGAAGGGGACTTTGGCGCTGCTACGAGGAAGCTTTTGAACGACGGCAATATCCCGCAGGGGATTCCCGCGCTGGTTACCGGCAACGAGGGCCGGTTCATGTTCGACGCCGCAGGCACCCTGGAGCCCCTCTGCGTGGAAGCCGCCCTTGGGGCCCTGGGCCTTGCCGCGGACGCCGTGGTCAGCATGGGCGGCGAGGACCTGGTGGTCTATTCGCTGGACAAAAACGGCAAGATAATCAACAACTTTTCGGGCAACAAGTGCGCCTCAGGAACCGGGGAGTTCCTCAAGCAGCAGCTTGCCCGTATGGACATGACCCTGGAGGACATCGACAAGGTGCCTGACACCGCCAAGGTCTACCCCCTTTCCACCAGGTGCTCGGTGTTCATGAAAAGCGACTGCACCCATCGGCTTAACAAGCGGGAAGCCACCAAGGACGACATCGTTCTTTCCCTTTCAGACGTAATGGCCGTCAAGGTTATCGACTTTTTGAAACGCGCCAAAGTTACGTCCGGCAGGGTCGTGCTCGCAGGGGGCATCACCCTGAACCGCCACATCATCCGCTTTATCCGGGAAAAGGCCCCGCAGATCGAGTTTATCATCCCCGAAACCGCCCCGGTCTTCGAGGCCCTGGGCGCCGCGGTGCTGGCCCCCAAATCCGGAAGCCCCCTTCCTGGTGCGGACAAACTCCTCAAACCCAACGCGATACGCTTCGGCAGCCTTACGGCCCTCAAGGACTGGGCTTCCAAAGTGCGGACCTTCGACAAAGCCGGCGGCAAAGTGCAGGCAGGCCGCAGCTACATCCTGGGCGTTGACGGCGGTTCCACCACCACCAAAGCCTGCCTCGTGGACATTGAAACCGATGAGATCGTAGCGAGCCATTACGGCCGCACCCACGGCGATCCCGTAAAGGCCCTTAAAGAATGCCTTAAAATCATCCAGGAAAAAATCGTAGCCGACACAGGGGAAAAAGAGATCGACATACGCCTGGTGTCCACCACCGGCTCCAGTAGGGAAATCCTCGGGGTCTTTCTGGAAACCCCAGGGGTTTACAACGAGATCATCGCCCACTCGGTAGGGACCACCTACTTCGATCCCGGAGTGGAAACAATCTTCGAAATCGGCGGCCAGGACGCCAAATACGTGCTGCTCAAAAACGGCGTGCCTATCGACTACGCCATGAACGAAGCCTGCTCAGCCGGAACCGGTTCATTCCTTGAAGAATCCGCCGCAGGGGACCTCTCGATTCACAGCGCCGTGGACATAGGCCCTATCGCCCTCAAAGCCGCAGCGCCTCTCAAATTCGGGGAGCACTGCTCGGCCTTTATCAACAGCGACATCCGCAAAGCGGTTCAGCAGGGCGCCACGAGGGAAAACATCACCGCCGGCATCGCCTGTTCTATTGTAGCCAACTACCTCAACAGGGTAGTCGGGAACCGTACCATCGGCGGCAAGATCTTCCTGCAAGGCGGGGTGGCCAAAAACCCGGCAGTCCCCCTGGCATTCGCCATGCTCCTGGACAAGGAAATCCTCGTGCCCCCTTTGCCGGAACTCACGGGCTGTTTCGGCGTCGCGCTGCTCGCAAAACGCAAACACGCTGACGGCCTCCTGGCTGAACGCACTGTAGTCATCGACGATCTCATTAACCGCGAAATCGGCTACGAGCGGGTCTTCACCTGCCAGTCCTGCGAAAACCACTGCCCCATTCAGGTGCTCTCGGTCGGCGGGTCCGCAGCCGGCGGCGGTCGCAAGTACATGTTCGGCGGGCGCTGCAACAAGTACACCAACATGCGCAAAGCCGTCAAAGACGTGCCGGTCTTCGATTACGTTGAAAAGCGGCAGAAACTGCTGTTTGAGGAATTCGCGGCGCCGGTAGAAGGAGGGGAGGGCCCCGCAACGCCCCCGAATTCCCGGCAGCGTAATTACGTTGTCGGTATTCCCCGCTGCTTTTCTACCCACACCCTGTATCCGCTGTACAGTTGGTTCTTCTACAACCTGGGGATCAGGACCTTCCTCTCCACCGAAGTAGCCCACGCCGGTGTGGCCCGGGCGGAATCCACCTACTGTTTCCCTGCTGAAATCGCCCACGGCGCGGTGCAGGACTGCCTGGACAAAGGCGCCGATTACGTGCTGCTGCCCCACTTCAGGGACATGCCCAGTTACGAGGAGAAGGTGCACGCCAATTTCTGCCCTATCACCCAGAGCCTCCCGTACTATATCGACAAGGCATTCCCGGACGTGGACAAGAAGAAGTGGCTCCCCCTGGTGGTGAGTTTCAAATTCGGCGAAGCCAAGGCCCTGGAACTCTTTACGGTCATGAGCGAAAAGCTCGGCATCAGCGGGGAAGAAACCAAAGCGGCTTTTGAAAAAGCCCTGGAAAAACAGAACGCCTACTTCGCCGCGGCCAGGAAGCTCGGGGAAGAGGCTCTGGCAGAGGCCCGCAAGGCCGGCAGGCCGGTTATAGCCCTTTTGGGACGGCCTTACAACGCCTTTACCCCGGAAGCCAACATGGGCATACCCAGGAAGTTCAGCACCCGGGGCTATTCTATCGTGCCTTTTGATATCCTTCCCTTTGAAGACGAAGTTATCTTCCCTAATATGTACTGGTACTACGGCCAGCAGGATGTAAAGTCCGCGGGGCTCCTGAAAAAAGAGGATAACATCTACCTGACCTACATCACCAACTTCTCCTGCGCCCCTGATTCCTTCATCCTCCATTACATCAAGTGGATTATGGGGCAAAAGCCCTTCCTGATACTGGAGCTGGATTCCCATTCCGCTGACGCCGGGGTGGACACCCGTGTGGAAGCGTTCCTGGACATCATCGACGGCTACCGGACCAGGAAGGACGCTATCGAGGCCGAGCGTTACAGCAACGGCTGGAAGTTCGTGGCTGAAAAGCAGCAAAGCGGGAATTTCGACCTCCGTATCGACAACGAAAAAACCGGCGAGAAAGTCCCCATTGTGGGCAACAAGCGGGTAAAGGTGCTTCTCTCCAACATGGGCGCTATCTCAACGGAGTACATCGGCGCGGCGGTGCGGGGCCTGGGCATCAACGCCGAAGCCCTGCCTGTGGCGACAAGCAAAACTATCCAGATAGCCAGAGCCCACGCGTCGGGCAAGGAATGTGTGCCCAGCCATCTGGTTTTGGGCAGCGCCCTGCAGTTCTTCTTCAGCAAAAAGTACCGCAAAGACGAGCTCTACCTTCTCTTTGTGCCTATCACTTCAGGGCCCTGCAGGACAGGCCAGTATTACGTGTTCTACGAAAACCTCTTTAAGGACCTGCGGCTTGAAAACGTGGTTATCTTCATCCTTTCCGCGGACAATTCCTACGGGGAACTGGGGCCCAATTTCGCCAAAGAGATGTGGAAGGGCTTCGTGCTTTCGGACTACCTCAAGGACATCCAGACCGCCCTCAAGGCGACAGCCGCAGACCCTGAACAGGCGGTACAGGATTTTGAACATTCGTGGCGCAAAGTCATGCACGCTGTGGAACACAACCCCAAAGGTATCTGGAAAGAGCTTGAGCAGGTGGCTCAGGACGTAAAGAAGATCCCGCTTAAACGGAAACTTGAGGACTGCCCCAGGGTGCTCATTGTAGGGGAGATCTACGTGCGCCGCGACGACTTCGCCGTTGGGGAACTGACGGACCTGATGAGCGAGCGCGGCATTGTGGTCAAAGTGGCGGGCATTTCCGAGTGGATACACTACCTGGACTTTGTGCGGGAATACGCGCTCAAAAAACTCATCAAGCTGCGGAAAAGGGGCACGCGGCTTTTTTCAAAACCCTGGCGGGATCTTAAAACGCTGGGTATCGAGGAATGGTGGAAGCACTCTATTGAAGCGAAAGTCATTTCTATCCTGAAGCCTACGGGGCTTATCCCCGAGACGCCTCATGACATGCACGAGATCATGAAGTACGCGCAGGAGCATTTTGTAAACCTGGAACTCAACTCGGAGATCGCCGTTTCTTCCGGCAGCGCCGCTGCGGCTATGGAGCACGGCTATTCGGGAATTGTGAACATCAGCCCCTTTGCCTGCCTTATAGGCCGGGTCATCGAGGGCCTTTTTACCCCCTGGGCCAGGGAGCGGAACTATCCGATACTTTCGGTTGAAGTTGACGGGAACCTCCTGCCTCCTAACATCGTGAACAAGCTCAACATCTTCATGGTCAATGTCCTGCGTTTCAAAGGCGGCAGCGACCTTTCTACCCTGGTGGACAAAGCCGGGAGCCACAACGCCCATTTCGGCGATTCCGGCGAGGACGAGCCCATGGCGGCCGGGAAGTAAGTTCGTATGCGGCGTCTTGATAAAAGCATAGAAGCCCTGGTTAACTCCTATGATTCTTACGGGCTTGTTAACCATTCAGGCGGGGGGCTCCCAAGCAGGGAAAGCATCGAAGACATAATCAGCAGCCTGGACGAGCTTCTTTTTCCGGGCTTTTGGGAAAAAGGGGAGCTGGATCACCACAACCTCAGGCTCATTACCGGCGAGAAGGCCAACCACCTGGCGCGGGAGCTTATCAGGGAGGTGGAAAAGAGCATCGGTTTCGCCATACGCCAGGGCCGGAAATTGGACGAAATTTCCCGGGACTACGGGGGCAGCCACGGCGGCTGCCGGGCCGCCGCCGAGCTGGTGGTAGAGGACTTTTTCGAGGAAATCCCGAAGATCCTGGCCGCCCTGGCCCTGGACATGGAAGCGGCCTTCCGCGGCGACCCTGCGGCTAAAAGCACCGCAGAGGTGATCCTCTCGTACCCCGGCTTCCAGGCTATCGTGGTCCACCGGTTGGCCCACTTCTTCTGGACCCGCCAGGTGCCCCTTATCCCCAGGATGATGAGCGAATTCGTCCACAGCCGGACGGGCATCGACATCCACCCTGGGGCCCAAATCGGCGAATCCTTCTTTATCGACCACGGCACCGGCGTAGTCATCGGGGAAACCACGGTTATCGGCAAAGACGTCAAGCTTTACCAGGGAGTTACCCTTGGGGCCCTTTCGGTCAGAAAGGAAGAAGCCGACAAAAAACGCCATCCTACAATCGAAGACGGCGTTACCATCTACGCCAACGCCACCATCCTGGGCGGCCAAACCGTGATAGGCCGCGGCAGCATCCTGGGGGGCAGCGTCTGGATCACCGAGTCCGTGCCCCCGGACTCCACAGTCTATATCAGGGCCGGGGATCTGGTGATTAAGCCGCGGAAGTAGGCTGGTATAAGGGACAGCGCTGAAAATGAAGCGCTGTCTGTGCCCGTTTGCGCAGGGAGCTTTAGGTTGACTACTTCCCTCCTAAATAAACCCTCAAGGTAAAGAAGCCGGCCCGCACGCGGTACTCGTTCCTGGTGTCAGGGCCGCAGGTGGCGGTGCCTACGCCGCGCTGGGCGGCATCAATGTTCAGGGTGAAGAAGCCTTTCCCATTGTCCATGGTATCTATAAGCTCCAGCGTATGCAGGGCCTCAAGCAGGTTCTCCTGGGTATAACGGGAAACGCTCATATTAAGGGGCCTGCCGCACCAGACCGAAAGCGCCCTGGGCTTCCCTGCCTGGGCCCCGGGGGTTTCAAAGGTGAAGTTCCGGACCAGGCTGCGGTTCCCGCTTTCCTGGGGCATCACGTAAGGGGTTTCCATTTCCGCAGCCTTGTGCTGATACCGGCCCAGGAAAGCCCCGGCAAGGCGGTCGGGGTAGGACTCGTCAGGGCCGGCGCCGAACCAGGAAATGCTGCTGTAAGCAGCGCTCACAGGGGCGGTTATGCCTACCTTGGGCAGTTCAGGCAGCGACGGGTCAAGGTCAAAAGCAGCGTCCAGGATATAGGGCCTCCCGCCTGAGGGGTCCCCTTTGACGGTTATAGCCGTGTAGGTTCCGAGTTTCGCGTTCTTGAATTCCGGAACAGCGCCCTCGCCGGCCAGGAGTACGGCGCTGTACTTTTTGG
>JAITEW010000298.1 GCA_031281855.1 Treponema sp. | reverse complement strand
TGGCCCTCTGCCTGGCATCTTCTGCCGGAAAGCGAAGCGGAAAAGAGAACCCGGGACCTTGTTTCAGCCGCCGCTCAGGACCCCAGGCTCATTATCGGCATAACCGAGGACATGCCGCCTGGCCGGTGGGTTGCGCTGTGTCAGGCGATACTCAGGGGGATAGGGGGGGCAGGTTAGCCTTCATTCGCAGGGCCTATTCCAGCCCCTCTTCTTCATCGCCGTCAGGTTCGGCCTTGTCTCCGGCTTCTTTCCGCCCTTTTTTCAGTATCAGGTTGGGGAAAAACATAACGCAGCCCGAAAGGGCGTAAACGAGGAAAATAATAAAAAAGATATTCTGTGGGAAGACAATGATGAGAATCACGAGAACGATGAGCATAGTCAGGAGCTGTATGGTCTTTACCCTGGAAAAGTGCATGTGTTTGAAGGAGTAGTAAGGCACATTGGAAACCATCAGGAAAGAAAGGGCCACCATGACCACCGGCATCGCCTTGAAAAACGCGGGCATAGTCTGCATCAGGATGGGGATGGTTTTGAAGTTGAGGCCGAAACCGGCGGGGCCCAGCAGTTCGTAGCTCAGCACGAAGGAAACGCACACACCTGCGGAAGCCGGAGTGGGAAGGCCCACGAAGTACTCAAAGACAGCGCCCTGCTGGGCATAGACATTGAAACGGGCCAGACGCAGCGCGCTGCAGAGCACGAAGAGAATGGCGATAGCAATACCGACTTTTCCCATAGCGTTCAGCGCCAGCATATAGATCATCATAGCCGGGGCTATGCCAAAGGAAACAAGATCGCTCAGTGAATCCAACTGAACGCCGAATTCGCTGGTAGTATGGGTCAGCCTGGCGATACGCCCGTCAAGGATGTCGCAGCCCAGGGCAAAGACCAGGGTCCAGGCGGCGGTTATAAAACGGCCCTCAACAGACGCCATTATCGAAAGAAGGCCGAAAGTCATATTCCCGCAGGTGATCAGCGAGGGCAGAATATAGATACCCTTTTTCAACTCTATTTTCTTCATTTTATTACTCCTACCGGCGTAACGCCCGCCCGGACTTTGTCCCCTGGGCTGACCGTTATTTCCGCTTTTTTCGGTACATGAAGATCAACCTGGGAACTGAATTTGATAAGGCCGATTTTTTCTCCTGCCTTCAGGGCGTCCCCGGCTTTGACCCGGGAAACGCAGCGCCTGGCCAGGAAACCCGCTATCTGCCGGACAACAAAGGGGCCCGCAGCGCTCTCGATGGCAATGATATTCTGCTCGTTCAGGGCCTGGGCCTGGGGGTTCCAGGCAGCCAGAAATTTTCCGTCCTTATGGACAACGCTTTTTACCGTTCCCGCCACCGGGGAGCGCTGGAGGTGGACATTGAAAATGGATAGAAACACCCTCAGTACCCTTTCGTCATCCTTTTCTTCGATTTCCAGAACCGTACCGTTACAGGGTGAAAGGATGAGATTTTCCCCGGCAGCGATTTGGACTTCAGGGTCCCTGAAAAAGAAGCAGCAGAACAGGGCGAAAACCGCCGCAACGATCCCCAGGACCAGGCAGAGGCAGTAGAGCGCCGGGTACGCCGCGCCCAGTCCGGCGGCAAGGGGAATGATGATTAAGGCCAGCCCTGCGGCAAAAGGGACAAAAATGAACGGAAAACCTTCTTTAGCTATGCTCACCTTTTTCTTCCTCCTCACTGTCTTTCAACTGAGACGCAGCGGCAGTTTCAGGGTCGTTCATTCGCTTTTTAAGGGTTTTCTTCTCGATAATCTTGATAATCACGTATTCCCCGATGAAGATCATCCCCATAAGCACATAGGTAACGCCGCCGTTGTAAATACCCCACACAAGCTCCGATGTCCATATAACGGTTATCATGGCTATTATAGCATCAATAAAGAAAAAAACGCACCAAATGATGGTTGCCTTGCGGCAGTACCGCTCCAGGTAAGCGGGGTCCAGGTGATCCTTGAGGGATTTGTCAAACATGGTTACAAAATAGGAAACCAAAGGAGGGGGGATAAAAAGGGACGTCCCCATTATGGTAACGTACACCAGATCCGCCAGCGCCGGGTAAACCTTGAACACCAGCTTGGGATCGATGTGCATGTTTTTATCAGAATCAATGATAAGGCAGACGAGCCCTATACTAAACAGAATGGCAGGGGTGATAAAAATAAACATAGGGTGCCGGCCATGGTATCTGCGGCGGTTGATCAGGATGTACGCAATAGCCAGCAGGATAACCAGTATGGAAAGATACCGGATTGACAGCTTAAAAATGACCAGGGCGCTGAAAACCAGCAGGGGGTAGAGGATAATAAGGGCCCCAAAAAGATACTTGACTCTTTGAGACAATATATGCGCCATACGCCCTTCAGGGGGCCGGCGTTTTTCATTATCAGTTTCCACAAAACCAGCTTGTATAAATTTTATATGGTAAAATTTACCCAATTTACCCTTGATTGTCAATGAGATACTTTCGAATACTGGTATTATTTATGGCTTGTTCCAAAACCCGGGCAGCGCCTGAAACACGCTAAGGCCGCACCTGATTGGAGGAGCGCAGGTAACCGACGACATACTGCCCATAACCGCTGAACTGGGCATAGTTCTCGTCGCTCAGCATAGAAGGCCTGTAAAAGGGATCGTAGCCCCACGCAAGGCTGTGAAGGTTTTTACCCATTAAAAAACCGGAAACGAATTTGTCGGCGAAATCCTGGGTAAGGGCGTACTCATATTCCCCGGGATTAGCCGAAAACCCCCATTCGGTCACCACTACGGGCCTAACTTCGTTCAGGCCGTCAAGCCGCATTTCCCACATAGCGGGATCGTTTTTGTCATGGTTCCCGTATACATGCCAGGTATAGGCGGTATTGGCATCCTGGAGGAGGTTGTCTTTTATCCCCCTCAGTTCGTAGGTCCAGTAATCCCCGCCTGCAAGTATCACGCAATCATTCTGGTTATTCCGGATAATTTTTGTGAGCTTTTCCCAGTAAGGCTTTAAATCCTTCCACATAGCGGCAGGTCTGCCGAACTCTTCAGACACCGGTTCATTCCAGAGTTCATACAATACGCGGCCGTCCCTAATCCCCATGGACACGGTGCCCCAGAAATCCCTGGCCAGTTTGAACGTTGAATCGTAGGAAATAACCTCGTCATCCAGTTCCTGAGTATAGCCGTTCGGAAAACCGATAGTGTGATAATCAACAATAACAAACAAACCCGCGTCTAAAGCGTTCCGGACATTTTGCGCAAGATAATCAAAAACCTCTGTTTTTTCAGCTTTCCATAAGTTGGGATGCACCGCGATTCTGACGCAATTGGCATTCATAGTATCCGCAATATAAGCGTAATCAGGAGGCCCTATCCTGAATTTTTTGAAATGATACAAATCCCCTATATTCACGCCCCGCAGCACGACAGGCGTAAAGTCATCGCCTTTGCCGTACTCAAGGAGCGGCCCGTTAACCCTCAGCCTTTTGCCGTCCTCATTCTCAGGCCAATCCGGTATCTGGCCCCCTTTTTTGGCGGACAGCATACCGTTGCAGGAAAGGAATACGACCGCAACAGCCAGCCACAGCGATTTCCGTTTAATTCTGCAGGAAATTTTCCTTCCTGAAAAGATTTTCACCATTGATTATATGGTATAGAGAAGAGGAAAAGAGGTCAAGTTTAGCCTTCCGGGTGGAATTATCCGGGTAAAAGGCCTCTTCAACATAAAGCGCCAGCCAGGGCCGGAGGGGAGCTCCTGGCCCTGGCTGGCGGGTTTAAGGGTATGGTACACCCCCACAGGTGTGGGGAAAAGAACCTTTGACACAGATTTATCACAAAAGAAACGGAAACACCCCCATAATTTATGAGGAATTTTAAAAATTTTGCTTGACAGCAAGGTACATATATGTTATCATTAACCATGAATGTTTCTTTTGTTATGAAAGATAATATCATTCCTCTGTCGGCTTGTCTGGCCAAGACAATACCACATCCTTCCGGTAAAGCCGATCCCGGAATAGATGTGCCGGGTCATTGCATTATAACAGGAGAAATCGCCAAAGAAATTGTCCGCCGCTATTTTGGCAGTTTTCATAAAGAATTATTCCCCCCAGGGTTTGAACTGGCAGCATCGGTCCACGATGTGGGAAAAATTTCTCCATCGTTCATGGAACGCTTGTACCGGAATACAAGGGACTATGAGTTCAACTCGCTTCCGGGCCTGGAAGACGCTGACCCGGATTTAGACAAAACTTGGGGCGGACATGCGGCGGTAAGCCAAGCTGCACTCGATAACGCTCCCAAGTATATTCCCCAAATCGCCGGGCGGCACCACGGCTATTTGCCGACAGACAAATATCCCGCCGATTATGTTGAGTTCGGCGGGGAAG
>JAITEW010000258.1 GCA_031281855.1 Treponema sp. | reverse complement strand
AATCTGCACCTTGCTTCCCAGGGACTTGGTGAGCTTCACGTAACCGTCCCAGTCGTCCTGGTCCAGGGGATCTTCGATGGAGATAATGGGGTATTTGTTCACCCATTTGGTGTAGATGTCGATCATCTCGTCAGCGGTAAAAAGCTTGCCGGGGTTGGACTTCCAGAACTTGTAACCTTTCTTTCCGCCTTCGCCGAAAAGCTCGGAACTGGCGCAGTCCAGGGCAATGCCGAACTGTTCGCCGGGTTTGTAACCCGCCTTCTCAATGGCCTTCATTATATATTCCAGCGCTTCCTCGTTGCCGATATCAGGGGCAAAGCCGCCTTCATCGCCTACAGCGGTATTTTTTCCCGCATCATGGAGGAGTTTTTTGAGGTTATGAAACACCTCGGCAGTCCAGCGCACCGCTTCCCTCATGGATTCGGCGCCTACAGGCATGACCATGAACTCCTGGAAGTCGATCTTGTTGTCCGAGTGCTTGCCGCCGTTGATAATGTTGGCCATAGGCACCGGGAGCAGGTTGGAATGAAAGGTCCCCAGGTATTTGTAAAGAGGGATGTCCAGGTAATTCGCCGCAGCCCTGGCGGCTGCCATAGACACGCCCAGTATGGCGTTAGCCCCAAGCTTGCCTTTGTTATCGGTACCGTCCAGTTCGATCATGGTCCGGTCCAGGTTGACCTGTTCCAGGGCGTCCATACCCTGAATCTCCGGAGCGATTACGTTATTGACGTTGTCCACAGCTTTGAGGACCCCTTTGCCCAGGTACCGGCTCTTGTCGCCGTCCCTAAGCTCCACAGCCTCATAGTCGCCGGTAGAAGCTCCGGAAGGAACCGCCGCCCGCCCATTGGAACCGTCTTCCAGGAACACTTCCACTTCCACTGTAGGGTTCCCACGGGAATCAAGGATTTCCCTGGCCTCAACGTATTCAATGATACTCATGTATTTCCTCCATACTATAATTTCTTACCTTTAATAATCCTTTTTTAGAAGGTATAAGTCAAGGGTGTCGCCGTTTTTCGGAAGCCCTGGTATTTTTTGTTTATTTCTGGTACTGTTTTCTAAAGTTTTTATATATAATAATAGTATACAGTAGAGGCGTATAATAACATAAAATGTAGTAGAATGAGGAAAAGAGCATGAAAAAAATATTTTTCGCCTTAGTCTTCCTCTTTACCGCCCTGGCGGGTTTTTCCCAGAGGATGTCGGTAGTAGCGGTTTTTCCTTTCGAATTCTCCGGACCAGGACTGACCGCCTTTGACGCCGGGTCCATAACGGATCAACTGGTAAACGAGCTGGGATCATGGGGAACTCTCACGATTATACCCGGTGAAGAGGCGGACAAGGCGGAATACCTGGTAAAGGGCCGGATTACCCGGCAGAATAACCAGGTAGCGCTGACCGCCACTACCTATGACGCAAAAACCAATAAAGCCCTGAATACCGCTAAGGAAGAAGGGGAAACTCCGGCGGATATTTCATCCCGGATGTTCAGCTTCGCCGCACAGGTAACGGAAAATGTCCCGTTCCCCAATTACCTCCTGGGCAAGTGGCGCTGCGTTATCCCTACAAACGACGGCCCCCTGACTTGTATCATGGAATTCCGCACAGGCCGGGTCGTCATTGTAGAGCAGTACGATACCTGGGAACAGCGGGGAAATTTTACCCTCAGGTACCAGGGTTTCGGGACAGGGACCTATTCCTACTGGGGCCACGCCAGAAGGACCGTAAGAGGATCGCCGGTTGACGGTTTTGTTTCCATCAGCCTTAAAATGGAAGACGCGCTTACCAAATATGTTAATTTCAGCATATCCCGTCAAAATCTCTACTTTGATGATGAAAAAACCCATTTTGAACTGCTGGGAACCGGGTTCGCCTGCGGGGATATCTACAGGGCTCCGGAATCGGCAAATCCGGAATCTTCTCTTGCGTATGCTCAATTTGTAAAAATCCAGTGATAGTTTTGGAGGATATTCTGATGAAAAAAAGCGCCGTCCTTTTAACAGTTTTATTCCTTCTTCCTTTCGCACTGGAAGCGCAGAATAACCGGGATACCGGAAGCCGCCGCGTCCCGCCTGCGGAGCTGCCGGTGAGTTCGGCGCCCCTTTGGGAGCGGGAAATCAACGATATCGTGCTGGGCCAGCCTTTTCTCCAGGCCGAATCGGTGGTGGTGGCCTGCGAAAACGGCAGCCTCAAATCCTGGGGCATGAGCGGCGCCGCGCTTTGGAACTTTGATCCCCACGGCAAGGTCAGCCCCCATACCTCCAGGTCCCCTGAAGGGACTTCCTATGTGAGTAACGTAGCCGGGAACTTCATGGCAGTGAACCGGGTGGGCCGCGAGCTTTGGCGTATAGATTTAGGGCAGCCTATGTCCTATCCGGCTGTGGTCGGCTGGGACGGCAGGCTCTTCATCACCGTAGGAGCGGATCTTTACTGCCGGACCGCCTCGGGGATAGCCCTGTGGAGGCAGAACCTGGGAAGCCCGGTTGCCATGGCCCCGGTGCTGGACCACGCCGGAGGCATCGCTGCATACCTTGAAAACCGGGACTTCATCAGGGTGAGCCACCTGGGCGTTGTAGAACGGTTCCGTCTTGAACGCAGCCCTGCTATCGTTGTGCCTATCCTCGCAGGGGATTCCAACAGTTTCCTCCTCCTCTACCAGGACGGGGGGGTGGAAAATATCAAGCTGGATTTCAATAGTTCCCGGGGGGGTATGCTTTCCAGGACCCGGCTGCCTTCGCTGCCTGCTCCTCCTGTTGCCGCTGTAGGCTACCAGCACGAGGCTGCGGTAACGATCAGGGACGGCAGGGTGCTCCTTATCTCCGGAACCGCGGGCCAGATCCGCTGGACAGGGAACAGCCATGAAACTGTCGCGGAACGGGGCGCCGGGAACCTGGCCCTCAACGATGCGTCTATGGTTTTTGACGAACGAGGGATCTTTTCCCTCACCCGCCACGGGGCTACCGCCTTTGCCGCCAACGGCAGGCGGCGCTGGCTGCTCCGGGTCCCGGAGACTTCCTCTATCCCCGCTTTGAGCAGCGAGGGCCTTATCTACGCCTGCGGGAAGGATCAGATCCTCAGGGAGTACAAAATCGACAACCAGGTACGGAACATCCCCCGGTCCATGTACGGCCCGGACCCCGAAGGAACCTACGGCCTTGGCAACCCGCCTCCTTCGCAATGGGCGAACATCGAAGGCCGTTATGATGAAAAGTTCATGGCTGCTATGTACGATGAGATCGACAGGGCTACCCGTTCGGGCCAGGTAGGGGAAATGGAACCTGAATACGTGGCGTACCTCATGGAAATGATAGGCTACTTTCTGAACAACCCCCATGGTTCCCTGGTACGGGCGCCAATCAAGGTCCCCCAGCGTATCGAGTTTATCCGCCTCCTGGCCCGCATGGGTTCCCGGGAGACCATACGCTTCCTGGTGACTATCTACAACCGGGACCCCGAACCTTCGATAAAAGCGGCGTGCTGCGAAGCCATTGGCAGAATCGGCGTTGATCCCAAAGGGGAAGCCATACAGGCTTATACCTTCCTGCTGTCGAGGGATAACGCCAACAGGGATTCCCAAACCCTGCTTTCGGCGTCGGATTCCATCGCGGCTCTCTGCCGCTTTTCCGGCCCCCCTCTGGCAGGGGACGGGATCCTGCTTTTGACCCAGATTGCCCGCTTCCCGGACTTCCGTTCCGATGTACGCAAGCGCGCCCAGGATCAGCTAAACGCCTTGCGGCAGGAAGGGCTTGATAAGATTATCCAATAGGGCTTTTTTAAGAAAGAACTACAATATTTCCACACATTATTCAAAATGTCCTTTGAATTATTTTCATGGCACGAGTACGTTAAAATCAGAACATAAAACAGATGCCTGGGAATATACAAAGGAGAGTAATTTAATGAAAGTAGGTATTCAACTCTATTCGGTCCGTAACCATATAGCACAGGATCCTATTGCGACTATTAAGACAGTGGCGGCAGAGGGATACCGCTATCTGGAAGCGGTGAATTATAATGCCTGCAAGGACTGCGGCGTTGGTTTCGGCGTACCGGCGAAGGAAATCAAACAGGTTCTGGACGGTGAAGGAGCCCGGATTATCAGCGCCCACATCTTTCCCATGGACAGCGAAACACTAGGCCCGGTACTGGAGTATCACCGGCAAATCGGAACCAAATACGTGGTTATGCCTATGGACTTTTACCAGGACCGGGAGGAAGTCCTGCGCAAAGCGGAGGGCCTGAACAAGGCCGGCAGGCAATGCGCCGATGCGGGGATGACCCTTTTGTATCACAACCACTTCCATGAATTCCAGATTTTCGACAAAACAACAATCATCGATCTCATTCTGATACATACCGATCCGGCGCTGGTAAAACTTGAGCTTGACACATACTGGGCCATGCGGGGCGGCCAGGATCCTGTGGCGCTCCTTAAAAAATACGGGGAACGGGTCCGGTTGATCCATCAAAAGGACTTTCCCGCTGAGTACAAAGATGAGGTTAACCTAATTGATGCGGTGAACCAGGGCCGGTTAAAAGTCGATATGCAATACTTTGAAAGCGGGGTTTCTGACAAGGCTTTTACTGAAGCAGGCGCCGGCATCATGGACATCCAAAAGATCATCAACGCGGGAAACGTGATCTGCAAATCAGAGTACATCATTCTGGAACAGGATTACAGCCTCTATGATGAAATAGAAAGTATCAGAATCAGCATGAAGAGTTTTAAAAAATTCAAGGGCATAGTGTGGTAACGCAATCCAATACGGCTGGATGACAAAGGCTTTTTCAGTTACTATCATAGCCATAAGAGGAAAATTATGGGGCATTGTGTAGTATCTGAAGCTGAAGCTATTCTGGACAAAGAATTCCCGGTCCTTAACAAGGGCTTTGTCAGGCTGGTGGATTACCTGGGAGGCGACGAGCGGGTGGTCCAGTCCGCCAGGGTATCCTACGGGGCAGGCGCCAGGAGCTTCCGGGAAGACGCGGGCCTCATCGACTATCTCATGCGGAACCGCCACACCAGCCCTTTTGAACAGGTGATCCTCACTTTCCACATCAAGCTCCCTGTCTTTGTGGCCCGCCAGTGGATCCGGCACCGGACCGCCAGGGTCAACGAGATATCAGGACGTTACTCGGTGATGAAAGACGATTTCTACATTCCCGCCCCGGACGACATAGCCCTCCAGAGCGGCGACAACAAACAGGGACGTTCAGCGGATCCCCTCGAGGCAGACAAGGCCGAAAAAATACGCGCCCTTTTTGCGGAAGGCCAGAAAGAAGCCTACGCCGCCTATACGGAGCTCATCGATTCCGGCCTTGCCCGGGAACTGGCGCGGATCAACCTGCCCCTCGCGATCTACACCGAATGGTACTGGCAGATAGATCTCCGCAATCTCTTCCATTTTCTGGAGCTCAGGCTTGATGCCCATGCGCAGAAAGAAATACGCCTCTATGCCGAAGTCCTTTTTGAAATCGCCAAAAAAACCGCCCCTTGCTGCTGCGAATCTTTTGAGCGCCACATCCTGGGCGGAGTACAGTTTTCGAAGGATGAGTTCGCCGAATTGAAGCGCCGCCTCGCCGGAGGCGCGGAAAATGCCGGGGAAA
>JAITEW010000252.1 GCA_031281855.1 Treponema sp. | reverse complement strand
TGCGAGGTACGTTGCCAGTTCCCCTGAAAGAAGGCGGGCGTTGCTCCCGGTTATATAGATGTCCCAGCGGCTTTCCGCGAAGAGGGATTTAACCGCTTCCTCAAAACGTTCAATTTCCTGTATTTCGTCGATGAAGAGGTAGTTATGCTTTCCCCGTACCTGTTTCGCCCTGACATACCCATAGAGATCTTCCGCCCTGGCGATCTGTCTCCATTCCGCGAATTCAGTGTTGATATAGAGAATGTTAGCCTTTTCATCCTGCTTTCTGATTTCATCCATGAGCTGGTAGAAAAGATAACTTTTCCCGGTCCGCCGCTGTCCGGTCAGGACCTTAATGATCCGGGAACCGGAAAAAGGACGTATCTTCTCTATGTAACGTGTTCTGGGGATGTAAAAAGGTATTTCAATCATGATTGAAACTTTATTCTACTTTACCGGAAGTTTCAATCGTGTTGGAAACCCAACCGGGGTTCCCAAAAATTCCCTTAATACCGTACTTCCACGGGCTCCCGCTTTTTCGCCGATTCCATGATGGCCAGGATCACAATGCTCACCATGGCGCTGTCTTCAAGGCTGACGATGAAGTCTTCCCCTGCCGCGAGCTTGTCGATAAAGCTGCGTATGCTCTCGTAGGCGAAGCCCTTGACCCTGCCGTGGACGGTGTTGCGCACCAACACATCGGGCACCGAGGCTTTTTCGTCCGTGTACTGCTGGATGAGGTTGTGGTTGGAGGTGTCGATGGAGATCATGCCCTTGTCGCCCAGGATGGTACACTTCATGTCGTTGACGTTGACGTTGCCGTTAGGGACGGCCCAGCCGTTTTCCATCTGGGCTATGCAGCCGTTCTCGTATTCCAGGGTGGTAAGGTACGTGTCCACCGTGTCCACCCCCAGGCCTGACAGGACCCCTGCTGAAGAGACCGAATAGACCCGCTTAACCTTGCTGCCGAAAAGCCAGTTCAGGGTGTCCAGGCTGTGGCTTCCCAGGAACCAGAGTATTGATGAAGAAGCGGCCCAGGGGAGGAGATCTGTTGCTACCCACTTGATGTCGTTAAGGCGGAAGTACCCGCTCCGCAGCCTGCCAAGCTCGCCGCGATCCACCGCGTCTTTCGCCAGCGCGAAGGGAGGGTTCCAGCGGTTGTGGAGGTCCACCATGACCCGCACCTTGTTCCGGTTCACGGCGTCCACGATGCGGTTCACATCCTCCCTGGTAGTAGCCAGGGGCTTCTCGATGAGGAGGTGTTTCCCCGCATCGGCGCAGGCTACGGTGATATCAGCATGGAGGTGGTCAGGGGTCACGATGGAAACCGCGTCGCAGGGGACCTCCCTGAGCATGTCCTCAACCCTGGTGTAAACCTTGGGGATGCCGTACTGCTTCGCCGCGTTTTCAGCCTTTTCCTTGTTGGCGTCGCAGATTGCCAGGGTTTCCGCCAAAGGGTGTTCCCTGAAGATGCCCGCATGGGTGGTTCCCCAGGTACCGGCGCCGACGATTGCCATTTTTATCTTTTCCATATTTTGCTCCTTTTCAAAGTTTTCCGGTTTCCCGCCACTTTTCGATACGGTCGTAAGCGGCGTTGATCCTGGCTGTTTTTTCCGTAGCCTTCTTCATATTCCCTTCATGGGCCGCGTGGCGGTCAGGATGGTGGATCTTGAGCAGTTTTTTGTACGATTCTTTGCAGGCTTCCCTGGACGCGCCGAAAGGAACCTCAAGTTCCGCGAAATCCCGCCGCAGCTCTTCAGGGACAGGCGGCGTCTGTTCCCGGGCGCCGGTCTTTTGCTCCCTCTTCTCCCGGAATTCCGGGCCCGGCTTGTCGTGGCTGAGGAAATCTTCCAGTTCCTCAAAAGCGGCGTCCAGATCCGGGTCATGACCGGATCGCCTTTTTTCACTTCCTGATTTGCTGAAGACACGGTCGTCTTCATCGTTGAGGTAGCTTTTGATTACGTTCCCAAGACGGTGGAGCATTCCCATGATTTAACAGATAGTATGATAAACCATCATTGTGAAATTTTCAATCTGTCTGCGTCTTCGCTTTTCGCGCCCTTGGGGTTACGCTACCGCAGATACGCGCCGGACCCTTCAATCTTCGCCAGGATGGCTTCGAAGTTTCCCATGTCCCAACTCAGGTCCAGGATGCAGTACTTGTTCCGTATCATCTGGGCCCGCCGGGCTGTGGCTATGGCGTAATCCCTGGTAAGGCCGATGGTTTCGGGCCTCACGGGGCAGCCGGCTTTTTCCAGGAGCGCCCTGAGTTCGGCGTATGGGAGGAGCCTGTCCAGGACCTTGTCCCGCAGTTCCTTCCACGAGTCCCTGACAGCCTGGTTCACGGTTTCCGCCTTTTGATCGTCCATCAGTTTTTCAATTGCCGTTTTGACTACCCCGTCATGGGCTCTGCTTCCCTTGAAAGCAGCGGAGACTTCGGCTTTTCGGTCCTCACGGGAAGGGCGGGTAAAGCCCCGGCCAGGCGAAGGGGGGCCTTTGGGGTCCGCGAAGAACAGTTCGGTAAAAGCCGTTGCCGCCAGGGTGCCGATAGTCACCTTGTGCCCGTGGGTTACCGGTACGCCGTTGAGGGAAAGATCCTCCATCTCCCAGACATGGCTAAAGAGGTGTTCCGTCCCGGACACGGGCCGGGAATTTTTGTAGTGCTGCATGGCAAAGCCCGTAACAGCCAGGGATTTGAAAAGGGTATTGATAGCCTCGCTGTCGCCCCGCGCGGCCTTTACCGACCGGTTCAGGGCATCGGTCAGACCGTTCTGAATCATAGCCCAGCACAGGGGATCGATAGCCGGAGCCTGGGGCGCTCCTGCGGAACCGGCCTTTTCCGCTATTATCCAGTCCGTGCCCGCGATGATTTTGCTGGCCAGGTCCCCAAAGCCCGAGGACGAGAGGAACGCCGGGGCCCTGGCGATGATCTCTGTGTCCGCAGCCAGGACCAGCGGCGCGGCGCAGGGAACGGTCTGCTTGAAACCGTCCATCAGCAGAGCGGCGCCGTTAGGGGTAAAGCCGTCTACAGACGCCGCTGTCGGCACGCAGAGGTAAGGGAGCTTGAGTTCATGCGCCGCGCACTTGACCAGATCGTTGACCGTCCCGGAACCTATGGCCACCGGGACCAGTTCAGGATAACCGGGCAGCGCGGGGATCAGGCTTTTCATCTCCCGGACATGGCTGTATTCGGCGTGAAGCCTCGGCTCTCCGGGGAAGATATGCTCCCAGGCGATCTTTATTCCCGCGCCTTCAAGGATCTCCCGGACCTTCCTGCCCGCGGCGTCAAAGGTGTTCCTGTCGGCTATAAGGCAGGCCCCTTTGTTCGAAAAGAATTTGTTCAGCAGCCCCGGGATTTCTTCCAGGGCCCGGGGCTTCAAAATAAGTTCCTTGGTTTCCTCAGCCTGTTTAAGGCAGTCCTCCAGGGAGAGGACAGGCGGTTTAGTTTCTTGACCCATAGTTTACTGTACCATATTTTATGGTATATATTTAAGTGCCGTTTATAGATGTAATTGATACGGCCCTGGAGGAGATATGCCCATAGCTGAGGCGATAAAAGAGGCCCTTGGGTCCCAGTCCATGATACGGAAGATGTTTGAAGAAGGGACGCACCTGAAAAAACAGTACGGCGCGGATAAGGTTTTTGATTTTTCCCTTGGGAATCCTGAGATTGCGCCTCCTCCGGCGTTTCACCGGGTTTTTCTCAAAATGGCCAAAGAGGACAAAAAAGGTTCCCACGGTTATATGCCCAACGCCGGCTATCCCGAAGTGAGGGAGGCCCTGGCCCGGAAGGCTTCCCGGGAACAAGGGGTGGACATCGACGGCTCCCATATCGTCATGGCCGTAGGCGCCGCCGGGGGTCTTAATGTGGTGTTCAAATCCATCCTGAACCCCGGGGACGAGGTGGTAGTGTCGCGGCCTTATTTTATGGAATACCGCTCCTATGTGGGAAACCACGGCGGACGCCTGGTGGAAGTTGACGCCCTGCCGGATTTCAGCCTGGACCTGGAAGCCGTTAAAGCCAGGCTGTCGCCTAAAACTGCCGCGGTGCTCATCAATTCCCCCCATAACCCCACAGGCAGGATCTACCCTTCAGGGGTCATCGCGGAACTGGCGAAAATCCTGGAAGCCCACGGCAAAGCCTGCGGCAGGGCGCCTTACCTTGTCTCCGACGAACCTTACCGGGAAATAGCCTACGACGGCGTAGAGGTGCCCCCTGTCCTGGCGGCGTACAGCGAATCCCTGGTGGTAAACTCTTATTCCAAGAGCCTTTCCCTTCCGGGCGAGCGCATCGGCTATGTGGCTGTAGGCCCTAACGCAAGCGACAAGCTGAACCTGATCAGCGCCCTTATCTACGCCACCAGGGTCCTGGGCTTTGTCAACGCCCCGGCGCTGATGCAGCGCATTGTGGCTGAACTTATTTTTGCCAAAGTGGATGTGGAGATTTACGCCCGCCGCCGCGCGGCGTTTACCAAAATCCTGGACGACGCGGGCATAGAATACGCCAAACCAGAAGGGGCCTTTTATCTCTTTTGCAAAGTCCCGGACCGGAAACAGGCTTCCCCGGAAAACCAGGTCCCCGGCGACGACAAGGCCTTTGCGGAGCACCTCAAAAGCCGCCTCATCCTGGGAGTCCCCGGCTCAGGCTTCGGCAAACCCGGCTGGATCCGCTTCGCCTACTGCGTGGACGAAAAACTCATCAAAGCCTCAGGGCCGGCGTTCAAAGAGGCGGTGGAAAGCTGGAAGTAAAGCGGGCCCAGCTTACGGCCTTTTAGGTGGAAGTCAGGGCAGCGGTTTTATTAGGCTAAAACCACATAAAAAGAAATTAACCGCGAAGGCGCGGAAGGCGAAAAAGGGAGGAAATGTTCAGGTTTCTTTGTTCTTTTCCTTCCTTATTCTACTTTTTCGCGGTTATAAATTTTTCTTTGTTATATCACACTTTTTAGTTTGAATGGTTTCCAGGGCGCCGAAAATTGAACTTGTTTGGAAACTGATGTTTCCAAACAAACCTATTATACCGGAGTATTGCGAATCGATCAAATAGCGGCTATAGTAGAAGTATGTCCGATCCTCTACGGTCCTTGAATGACGACAGCCATTTTACCTATGCCGACTACCTTGGATGGGAAGGTCCTGAACGCTACGAGATCATCAACGGTGAAGCCTTTATGATGTCCTCCCCTACAGTGGAACACCAGGGTATGATTACGGAACTGCTTGTCCAGTTTGGCAATTTTCTCCGGGGCAAACCTTGCAAAGTTTTTGCCGCTCCCCTGGATGTCAGGCTGTTCCCGGAGGAGGACCGCTCCGATGATACGGTGGTCCAGCCCGACATACTGGTGGTCTGCGATACATCCAAACTTTCCAAGGGCTCTGTTGACGGCCCCCCTGATCTGGTGGTGGAAATACTCTCCCCTTCCAATACTCAAAAACAGATGTTTCTGAAATTCGAGAGCTACCTTAACGCCGGCGTGCGGGAGTACTGGGTGCTGGACCCTGAAGAAAAGAAAGCGCAGGTCCATGTTCTTCATGAAGGCCGTTACATTTCCTCGGTGTACAAAAAAGACGCCGTTATTCAGGCGTCCATACT
>JAITEW010000004.1 GCA_031281855.1 Treponema sp. | reverse complement strand
GAATCACCGCCGCCGCGAGCACAAGCATGACCAGGGAAATAAACCAGTTACGGGTATTGAGGAAGAGGAAAAACACCACAGCGGCAGCCAGGGCCGCTGCCGAGATAACCCCCGCACGGGTATCGGACGGGACAATCTGGGCGATAGAATCGATAAGCAGGATGATAAGAAGGGCGAAGAACGTCACCAGAGCCGCGGTCAACTGGTTTTCGGTGCTGGCGGAAATAAAAACCCCTACGGAAATATAACCGGCTCCAAGGAAGAGGAAGCCGATATAGCTCCCTGCTGTCTCGGCTGCCTCAAAATCGCCGTACACAGCGATGACCACAGCGTAGAGCAGCGTCACCACCATGGTCATGGCATAGAGGACAAGGGCAGCCAGGAATTTACCGCAGACGATTTCAGTAATGGAAACCGGGCTGGTAAGCAGGAGCTGATCCGTTTTCTGCCGTTTCTCTTCCGAAAAGAGCCGCATAGTCAGCAGCGGGATGGCTAAAAGATAGATAAAAAGCATATTCCCCAAAAACCCGGCGAACTGGGAACTTTGGGAAAAGATGTTGCCGAAGGTAAAAAACAGCCCCGATATAAGGAGAAAAAACCCCATGTACAGGTAGCCGATAGGCGTAAGGAAATAGGCTTTTATTTCCCGTTTGAATATGGCGATCATTCGTTAGCCTCCTCTTTTGTGGTCAGATTAAGGAAGATCTCCTCAAGGCTCATATCCAGGGAGCGCATCATAAGGATAGGGATAGAAGCGCCGCTTAACACCCGGAAGATGTCCCGCCTGATGTCGATATCCCGCGCCGCTTCGGCCACAACCTCGCAGGTCCCCGGTTCCTGGGGTTCCCGGAACTCCGTTTTCGTCACCCCCGGGATCTTCCCAAGGGCCCTGGAAACCGCTTCTTCCGGACCGTCCAGCCTGAGAAGTATGTGGCTTCCTCCCAGGATGCGCTTGGCCAGATTCTCCGGGGTGTCGTCCGCGACAATGGCCCCCTGGTTTATAATAAGCACCCGTTTGCAGACAGCGCTTACCTCAGGCAGGATGTGGGAACTCAGGATGATGGTATGATCCTTCCCCAGTTCTATGATGAGATCCCGGATTTCCAGGATCTGTTTGGGATCCAGCCCCGCAGTGGGCTCGTCCAGGATAAGCGTATCAGGGTCGCCGATCATGGCCTGGGCCAGGCCTACCCGCTGCTTATAGCCTTTGGAAAGGTTCTTGATAAGCCTTCCGGCCACATCTTCGATGCCCACCGTAACCATGATGTGATCCATCCGGTCTTTCTTCTCTTTTGCAGGGAGTTTTTTGATCTCACCTGCGAAAGAAAGATATTCCTTCACGGTCATATCCAGGTAAAGAGGGGGATTTTCCGGAAGATAGCCGATTTTTTTCTTGATTTCAGCCGGGTGTTCCAAAATGTCCAAACCGTCTATCTTAACGGTCCCCTCTGTAGAGGACAGGTATCCGGTGAGGATGTTCATTGTCGTTGATTTTCCCGCCCCATTTGGCCCAAGGAAACCTACAATCTCGCCTTTCTCGATTTTGAAACTCGCGTGGTCCACAGCGATATGCGGCCCATAGCGTCTTACCAGATTCGTAACCTCAATCACGAAAGTCTCCTCCCTCCCGAAGCGGACGCTCCGGGAATTTTTTCAAAAAGTGTTGCTTTATAATCATAAAAAGTGGATATTAGTATAAAGGTTACTCTCATGATTTTTCAAGGTGACAACAGGGGACCTGGTAAAGGAGCTACTAATGGGCGACTATGAATCGGAAGACCCCAAAAACGATAAACGAAAAAACAGCGGCCCTTCGTTCCCCTTTGGAGGAGGAGGGCCTAAAATGCCGGATTTCAAACCCTTTGGGGGCTGGAAATTCTCGCTTATATACGTTCTCATCCTTATTATCGGACTAAGCCTGTTCAATTACGTCTTTCTTAACCGGGTAACCCCTACTATTGATTTTTCGGATTTTAAGGCAAAAATCGCCAGCGGAGAAATTAAGCGGGTGGAACTTACGGATTCCTATTTTACCGGCTACACCACTACGAGGCGGGAAAGCGCCCAGAGGCCGCCGCTGCGCAGCTCTTACGGGCAGACATCAGAAACTATCTACCGTACCGTGCCTATCGGAGACCCGGATATTATCAAACTTATGGATGAAAACAAAGTAGCCTATTACGCGGTCTCCCGGGAAGGCAGCACTGTTCTCAATATTATCTTTTCCTGGGTTCTGCCTATAGCCTTTTTTATCTTCATCTGGCGTTTCCTTATGAAGCGCCTGGGCAACATGGGGGGCAATGTCCTTTCTATAGGCCAGAACCGGGCGGTCATCGTGGCCGAAGGGGACATCAAGACCCGGTTTACCGACGTAGCCGGAGTGGACGAAGCCAAGGAAGAGCTGGTAGAGGTGGTGGACTTTCTTAAATCCCCTAAAAAATACACCGACATAGGCGGAAAGATCCCCAAAGGTGTGCTCCTGGTGGGCCCTCCTGGTACGGGAAAAACCCTTCTTGCACGGGCTGTGGCCGGCGAAGCGGGGGTCTCGTTTTTCAGGATCTCAGGCGCTGAATTCGTGGAAATGTTTGTCGGCGTCGGCGCCGCCAGGGTGCGGGATCTTTTCAAGCAGGCCCGGGAAAAGGGGCGGTGCATCATCTTTATTGACGAGCTTGACGCTATCGGCAAGAGCAGGATCAATAACATCGCAGGAGGGAACGACGAACGGGAACAGACTTTAAACCAGCTCCTTGTGGAGATGGACGGTTTTGACGCCACTTCGGGCCTTATCATCCTGGCCGCCACCAACCGCCCGGACGTACTGGACCCCGCCCTTTTAAGGCCCGGCCGCTTCGACCGCCAGGTGCTGGTTGACCGCCCGGATCTTTCGGGCCGGGAAGCCATACTGCGCATCCATTCCACAATGGTAAAGCTTGCCCCCGGGGTGGACCTGGCGGCTGTGGCCCGGCAGACATCGGGTTTTGCCGGCGCGGACCTGGCGAACATCGTGAACGAGGCCGCGCTCCTGGCGGTCCGGAACGGACGGCAGTTGGTGTCCCAGAAGGATTTTGAAGAGGCTATTGAAAAAACCGTCGCAGGGCTCCAGAAAAAGACCAGGATAATCAAGAACGAAGAGCGGCGCATTGTGGCTTACCACGAGACCGGCCACGCCCTGGTGGCGGCTTTTACCCCAGGGTCTGATCCGGTACAGAAAATTTCCATCGTGCCCCGGGGTTTTGGCGCCCTGGGTTACACCCTCCAGATGCCCATAGAAGACCGCTACCTTATGACAGAAGACGAGCTCTTAGGGAAGATCAACGTCCTTCTGGGAGGCAGGGCTGCGGAGGAAATCGTGTTCAACCAGATCTCCACAGGTGCGGCTAACGATCTTACCAAAGCCACGGACATAGCGCGGAAGATGCTCACCGACTACGGCATGTCGAAACGTTTCAGAAACGTGGCCCTGACCCAGCGGGGAGGGGGGATAATGGGAACCCCGTCCCAGGAACCCGTGTTCCACCGGGAATATTCGGAAGCCACGCAGCAGTACATAGATGAAGAAATCGCCCATATAGTGGAAAAGCAGTACACTGCGGTCAAAGAAAACCTGACCCGGAACAGGGAACTCCTGGACAGGGTGGCTGTTATGCTCCTGGAAAAAGAGACTCTGGACGAGAAGGAATTTAAGGCCCTTATCGGGGACGCGCAAACGATTTAGTAAGGGACCCGGCGCTTAGCGGAGATTCGCTTGTGGGATGCCGCTGTACAGGAGGATTTCCGGGCGGTACTCGAAGTGCATGGTATCGTAAGTCGTCCATTTGCCGCCCCAGAGGAAGCCGAAGGACTCAAAGGCTTTGATAACTTCCTGGGGCGGATGCAGGCGCCGGGAATAAGGGACAGTCCACCATTCCGTAATTGTCCGGGCCGTCCACTGCCAGTAGGTTTCTAAGCCGCCCTGGGATTTAGGGAGGCAGTCAATAGCGGCGCCGTAGGAATGAAAGCTCCTGCTGACAGTGGCGGCGATATTTCGCCAGTTCCAGCCGTCTACGGAATTGATTCCGTTTATCCACTGCCTTACCTGGGCGTTGGTTTTCGCTTCTTCCAGGATCCGTTCTTCTACCAGGCTCAGTTCTTCAAGGATAGAATAATGGACCATCACGGTATGGCCGAGAAACCGGATCTGCTTGACCCGCTCCCAGGACTCGTCCCGGTTATGGGCCCGCCACAGGGCATCGTAAAAATGCTGGGACCTTTTGGCAGGCCGCCTCCCCCGGCGTTCCATCATCTCCCGCATCCGCGCTGAGTCCTCTTCCGACGGCTCTTTCCAGGGCGGCAGTTCAGCAGTGTAGGTATAGAAAGGCTGGGGATCGTACTCATTTACCTGATCCCTGAGATTTTCCGGAAGGAGCCTGCCTTCGGCATAGTAAAACCACTCCCCGTAGACCGGGAGGGCCCAATCGCCGTTACGGAACTCCGCCTGCCCCGTGCGATCCGGGTAGGCGGCTGCCAGGGTTTTCATTACTATCTCGGCCCTGCCGGCAGGAGCCTCAGCCCGGGCCTGCGAAGGCAGCGCAGCAAGGCCGGGGGCCTCCTGTACCGCAGGGTCCGCCGCTTCCGGCGCCGGGGTCTCCCTCTGCTCCGGTTCGACAGCCTGCCTTGCGGACAAAGCGCCTTCATCGCCGGAACGCTCCTTCCTTGCCCCGCCGTAAAGGGGCAGAACCAGGAGAACCGATAACGCCGCGCCAAGAATCAGCCTCATAACGGCAAAGCGGAAAAAAGGCATCATTCTTTTTACTATAATAAAAAACTTTTTGTCAATGTAAAAAAAAGTAACTCCAGCGCTAAATCCGCCAGCCAGACCCGGAGGGAGCCCCCGGGCACGCTAGACGGCCGTCGCCTACATGTACGGACGCCCCGGCGTCGCCTTTACTGGTATGACGCCGTGCGCCTGCCCGGGGACTCCCTCCGGGCCTGGCTGGCGCTTTAGGTTGAAGAGATTTTTTACCCGGCCAATCCCGCTCGAAGGGGATAGAGTGCGCCGATGGGTTCTTTGTTTTCAATTTACTTAAAATTTTATTACTTTTTGAAAAAGAAATAGACAATATATTACATAATCAATAATATATTAGCTATTTCGCCTAAGGTCTGTTTACATTCCGGGCCGCCAAACGGTTTTTAAGTTCGCGTTAACGA
>JAITEW010000364.1 GCA_031281855.1 Treponema sp. | reverse complement strand
CGCATCGTGGTCCGGGGTTACGGCGCCGGGCAGCCCCTGGCCGATAACAGTACCGAAGCCGGGCGGCAGAAGAACAGGCGGGTAGAAATCACCATACTTGAAAATTAGCTGGATTTATGCTAAGAATTACTACACATGAACTACTCCAATCCGGCAAATCTTGCGGTTTTAGCGTGTCCTGGCGGCGAGGTATTTGCCGACGAGGTAGTGAGCCATCTGAAGAAAGGTTACCGGCGTACCTTTGATGCTGTTACTACGGAGCTTGCGAAGCGGTACAGCCTGGATCTCAATTACGTCAAACATCGGATAAACTTCATTAACGACGCCGTCAGCCCGGCGCCCAGCCTGCCGGGGAATATCGAGAAATTCCGCACCCCGCGTTTTAAGATCCCTGCGAGGTTTACCTGCTTTCCAAACGGGGAGATCAAGGCCGAGATTCTTGAGTCCATACGCGGCAAGGACATGTACATCGTCCAGGACGTTGAAAACCGGTATCCTGTGAACTTTAACGCCGGGGAGACGAAAAAGGTCCTTTCGATAAACGATCACCTTATGACCATCTTTGTTACCGTAGACGCCGCCAGGCACGCGGGCGCCGACAGGGTAACCCTGGTGCTTCCGGTGTACCCCTATTCCCGGCAGCACAAGGCCAAGGGCCGCGAAGGGGTTACCGCCAGCAGGATAGGGAAGATGCTGGAATTTCTCGGCGTGAACCGCATCATCACCCTGGATATTCATTCCCGGGAAATCGGCAATTCCTTCAACTGCATGCGCCTTGAGAACCTCCATGCGAGCTATCAGATTATACGGACCCTTTCCCGGCTCCCCGGGGTCCTTTCCGACGACCTGGTAGTAGTCTCGCCTGACACAGGCGCTGTGGACAGGAATAAATTCTACGCCACTGCGCTTAAAAAAACCCTGGCGCTGCTGTACAAGGAACGGGATTATTCCAAGATTTCCCGGGACGCCCTGGAAAACAACATCGCCGAAATCAAGCTTCTGGGGAATGTGCAGAACAAAACGGTTTTTATGGCCGACGACATGCTGGGCACCGGGGGCACGCTCCTTAAAGCCATGAAGATCCTCAAGGAGCAGGGCGCGGGCAAGGTGATCTGCGCCATAAGCCTCCCCCTCTTTTCAGGCGACGCGATACGCTACTTTGACGACGCCTACAGGGAAGGGCTTTTTTACCGCATTATCGGCACCAACGCGGTTTATCAGGAAGAGCTTTTGAAGCGTGAATGGTACATCAGCGTTAATATAACGAAATTATTCGCCCAGACCATCTCCAGGCTCCACCAGGGCCTTTCTTTGAGTTCCCTGCTGGACAACCGGGACGTTATCGTAAAGCTCCTGGCGGAAAACGAAGCGCCAAGGGAAGTATGAGTAGATCGAAGGCCGTTGTTCCTGATGTTTTTGGAGAACTCCTGGGCGGAATTTGTTCCCATACCCCGTTGGCAAAAGAAAGGCCCCTGCGCTGGACCGTCATTGCCAATCCGACAGCCGGGGGCTTTACCATCCGTTCCAGGTGGAAGCGGCACGCGGCGTTTCTTGAACAATGCGCCGCCCTGGCTGCGGCCAATCCCCCCCATGCAGGTTCCGCCCCTTCTGATGCAGCCGGGAGCCGGGGTCTTATCCCCACGGCCGGAGCCGGCCATGCCGGGGCTGTTACCAGGGCGCTTATCGAAGAAGCCCGCTCAGCCCCTCCAGCCGGCCTTTACCTTATCATCACCGCAGGAGGCGACGGCACGAGCCTGGAAGTCCTCACCGCCCTGTACCACGCGCCTCAGGAGATCCGTGAAAACTTCGTCGTCCTGCGGCTCCCTATGGGCACAGGCAACGACGGCGCGGACGGCCCGGAACTGGACCGGGCCTTAAAACTCCTTATCGATCCCGCTGTTATCACCCGCCAGAGGGCGCTCAGGCTTACTACCGCTAATCCCGAAAAAACCGGCTTTCTGGCTTTTAACATCCTGTCCGTCGGCCTCGACGCCTTTGTTACCCACATGACCAACAAGATGAAAGGCCGCCTTCCCGGGGATTCGTACAAACTCTGGGTGGACATCGCTTCGTTGCTCTACGACAGGCTTTACAAGGTAGGGCCCATGGAGGTCCGCGCCCTGGACCCGGAGGGGAGGGTGGTGGAGGCTTTCAGGGAAAAGGTCCTGCTCCTTGCTGTCGGCGAAAGCGGCCGCCGCACCTACGGTTCCCATAAGCGCATACTTCCTGACAGCCGCAACGTCTGCATGGTGCGCCAGATGCCCCTGCTGCGTAAGGTGGCGCTTAAGGGCCTCTTTACCACAGGCGAACACGTCAGCAAGCCCGAGTCCCTGCTTTTCAACGCCAGCCGTGTTGAGCTTAAGGGGGAAAATCCCATCCTTGCCCAGATGGACGGCGAAACCGTCCTGCTGCGGCCCGAAGATTTCCCTGCGGTTATCGAGCTCACGGAGCCGGTTATTCCGATATTGCGGACAAAACTTACCCCGTAATTACACGCTGAGAGTCCGGGATCGGGAGAAACCCTGCTCACAGACCTATACGAAGTTG
>JAITEW010000330.1 GCA_031281855.1 Treponema sp. | reverse complement strand
TCGAATAAAGAAATCAAATTGCTCCATGTCTATATCTTCAATGCCGCTTCCATGTATAAGCATTTCTTCGGCGTACAACGAGCCGCCTGAACGCATGAGGCGGGCCAGCTCGTCGTTTGTATCTTTGTCTGAATTCATGATTTCTTCTTTACGTGTTTCGCTTTCGGTCACGCGGTTTCCTGATTAATAATGATGCCCAATTCCGATAAATATCTCGTTCCACTTGGGAATATCCCCGGTTTTTCTGATCTTGTTTATGTCGTAACCCACGCTGGCGCGGAGGTAGAGGCTGCGCATAAAGGCGGGGAAGACGATGATTTCAAAACCTCCCGCGTATTGTACGTCATTAAGAGAAAAGCTGTTGCCATCGTATTCATTGTCCCTGATGCCGGTGTCGTTATAGGGGCCTTTCAGCATGGCTATATCCATAAAGGGCGAAAGGTGCATTTCAAAATCGAAGAAATGGAGCTTGCGGTTGTTAAACCATTCTGAGGGATAAAACCGGAGCAGCCTGAAGGGGAAATCCAGGTTCAGGGTGAGCATGTATTCGGCATGAAGGTCGGCGTTAAGGACGCCTCTGAGGTAGGTACCGGCGCTGTAATTTATGTCATTAAACCAGTGCTGGTATTCGAGCCGCGTCGAGACGCCGATGAACTTCGTGAAAGGCCAATGGAAAACCGCCGCGGCTCCCGCGCTGACGCTCCAACCTTTGGGATCGAAAAAAAAGTTATTGCTGTTGCTCAGGTTCGCTTCCAGGCCCTTGCGGTAATTGCCGATCCAGTTGATCCTTCCGAAGCCGACGGTCTGGCTCAGGGACGTAACAGGCCGCCGGGGTTCGTCAACGCCGCCTTTTTTGTACGCTATTTTCCCGGATAGTTTTGGCGTATACGCGAGGTTTCCGAATTCGCCGACTTCGATTCCCAGGGGTATTCTCCAGGAGGCGAAAAGCTCGCTGGCCGCATAGGGCCCGTCCATGCGGGGGCCAAGGTTGTAATCCTTCTGGTTTTGCTCCGAATTGCTTTCGTTGATGATAAGGTACTGGTTGATTCCGAGGGTAGCTGTGGATAAGGAAACCGGCAGCTCAATGGAGACGCCGGTAACATTTTTGTAATACAAGGGATCCCCGACGGTGTATTCAAAGATGTGATCGAAATTGACGCTCCAGTTAAGCCCTGCTGCGTAAAAGGGGATGTCCGAATCAATCTCAAAATTAAACGAATTGTTGTCATCATTATCCCGGTGGTAGCCGAGGTCGACGCGCAGGGCGCTCATGGTGCCGAAAAAATTGTAGTCCCTGGCTTTGATAATGATTTTAAGGCCCTCGTTGCTGTCGTACTGGGGGTAGGGGAGGGCGATGATGTTCCAGGTGTCTTTTGTGCGGATTAAAAGGTTAACCGGGACGGCGCCGTCCGCTTCCGGGCTGCCGAGGGTATATTCTATCGAAACTTCTTCCAGGACCCGCTGGTTCATGAGAAGCTGGGTTTTGCGGGTTATGTAGCGTTCCAGGGCTCCTTCCCCTTCAAGGCGTTCCCCTTCCCGGAATTCGCCGTTATAGATGATCGCGAAAGGGCGGCTGCGGCCTTCGCTGTCGAAATCCATGCTGCGGATTACATAAACGGTCCGGGAATCAGCATCCTCAGGAGAAGGCGCCGCGTCCTGGGCAAAAAGGAAATGGGAACAGAGAGAAACAGAAACGATCAAGAGAACAGCGAATCTTTTCATAATGACAACTCTCCGTTAATTATTTTTCCGGTAATACCACCGCCGGGATCGGGGACGATTTCCGCGCCCTGCGGGGCGGGAACAATGAAATTCAGTTTGCCGGACTTTCTTTTCTTGTCCCCAGCCATGGCTTCCATAAGTACAGCGGCGTCCGCCCCGGTAGGGTAGGGGGCCCTTGTTTCATAGCCGAAGCTTTTAAGGAGCTCCGTAATGTCCCGGGCGCGGCCAGGAGGGGTTACGCCCAGGTAGAGCCCCAGTTCGCAGGAACGGGCCATGCCCCAGGCTACGGCTTCGCCGTGGGAGATTTTCCCCAAACCCGCTGCGGATTCCAGGGCGTGGCCAAAGGTATGGCCCAGGTTAAGCAGCGCCCGGCGTTTCCCGGTTTCCCGCGGGTCTTCTTCTACGATGCGCCCCTTTATTTCTACCGCCCTTGCGATGCAGGCGGCCAGGGTTTCCCTGTTTTTTTGTATATTTTTAACCATGCCGAACAGTTCGCTGTCCCCAAGGACCGCTGTTTTGACAAGTTCCGCCAGACCTGATTTCCATTCCTTTTCCCTGAGGGTCTTCAGGGCCTCAAGGGGCATGATCACCTTCCCGGCAGGGTAAAAGGTCCCTACCAGGTTTTTTATGCCCAGAAAGTCGAATCCTGTTTTCCCGCCTATAGCGGCGTCAACCATGCCCAGAAGGGTAGTGGACACGATGCAGAGGGCCGCGCCGCGCATGTAGACCGAAGCCGCGAAGGCGCAGAGGTCGCTCGTAACCCCGCCGCCTATGCCTATAAAGACGCCGTCCCGGCCAAGGCCCGCTTCCCTGGCGGCTTTCAGTATGCTCTCCACTGCCGCCCATGTCTTGTTATCCTCTCCCTGAGGGAGGACGCAGAGGCTCAGGCCCGAATCCCCGGCTGTTTTCAGGGCCAGGGGGCTGGTATTTTCGTCGCAGACCAGGAGGGCCCTGCGGCCTTCGGAAAGTTCCCGGGCGTCCGGGAGGCTGTCCTGAATGCGCACCTTTGAGGGGGTGTTCCCGAACACAAAGGAAAATTCTTTTTCCATAAATCCCATGCCGCCGTTTACCTCACCGCTGCGGCCTGTTTCATCACAAGCCGGGACAGGTAGAGGCAGTTGCCGGCGTCCTGGGAGTTTTCGCTGATGCTTTCGGCGTAGATCCGCAGCGTGTTTTGGCCGCCTGCTTTCCCGGCTGTTTCGCTTTCCGTGGTTTTAAGAAACGAAAGGCCGTAATGGCGGCAGGCGTGTTCTACGATAAAATCCAGGTCGCTTACTCCCACAAGGATCACGGCGGCAGTTTCCCGGGCCTTAGCGCTGCGTATAACCTCTTCAAGGCTGTCTTTGTAGAACACCGCGTTTTTTATGGTCCGTTTGAAGTAGTGGTAGCTCCTGTGGATGATCTCGTTGATCCCTTCCAGGGTGACGGCGTACTGGATATTGCGGCTGTTCAGCTTTTTTATCGTGATCCAGCCCTTTTGGGCCAGGCGTTTGAGGATGGAATTGGTCATTCCCAGGGATGTTCCGGCTATCTGGGCCAGATCCCTCTGCCGCAGGGCGGAATTGCGCTCCCCTGAGTCGTATATGTTTTCGAGGATAATGTATTCAGTATCAATCGTCTGGTTAACCATAGCTCATACCGGAATTTTGGGCAAAACAGGGCATTTCCGGCAGCGTACCGGAAAAAAAGAAGATATGGGATCGAAAGCGCAAGCCCGGGCCGCCGAAACAGGCTCCGGTGTTCCTTCCGATTGTTCAATTATTGAACAACATAACACATGCAAGAGCTAATTTCAACTAATCAGCGATGCCGGTAATGATGTTGCTGATAAAATTGAGAATTTGAGCTTTAAGCAGATCGATTTGGGGCTTACCCGGGGCGTTCCGCTGCTTGAGCGCCGCGTTTGCCATGGCTTGGAGGTAATGCTTCCAGTTTTCCAGGAAATTCTGGGCTTCCTTTTTTTCCAGAGGCAGGCGTTTGCCGATGAGCAGCGTTTCGCTGTTCCGGTCCTGGAGGATGATAGTACCCGAATAGACGACCCTCAGATCCGTAAGGATATTTTTCTGGTTCTTCAGGATGAAAACGATGACTTTCCCGGCTTCGTTGTTTCCAGGGGACGTAAATTTGCGGTAAATAGAGTAGTTCCACTGTTCCAACGGGATCCTGATGCGTGTAAGGAGTTCCTGGGGCTCCAGGGCAGGGGGGCCGGGGAGGCTGGAAAACCGGGACGCCGAAATCCAGCGGGCGCTGTCGGCTGTGCGCAGTTCGTAATGGGCGTCCAGGGCTGCCAGCGGGGCCGACGTGTCCAGGCGGCTTGGGCGGTAACAGATATTGCCCCCTATGGTAGCCAGGTTCCGCAAAGCAGGCCCGGCGATTCCTTCCAGGGTTTTTGTGAGGATTTCAGGGACTATCTTACCCAGGTTGAGTATTTCGCTCAGGCGCACAGCGGCGCCTATTTCCAGGTAGCGTTCGGTCCGGGTTATGCGCCGCAGATCCTCAAGGTTATCAAGGGCGATAATGTTCCGGGGAAGCACAGGGACCCGTTTTTCCTGATCCCTGATGATTCCCGTACCGCCTGCGTAGGGTACGGCGTCGGGGAAGCGGCTCCAGGCCGAAAAGAGTTCCTGGAGGTTTGAAGGGAAAAAAACCTGGTTAGGCGCCGCGTCCATACAGCCTCCCCCTCCGCCGTTCAGCCACGGTCATCACGCCGCTTATCAGGCTTTCCGGTTCAGTGCATCTGCACTTGATGCCCTCGAAAGCCATAAGGATGTCTTCCCTGCCTGGCCGGGTATTCCGGGAAAGCAGGGCTTCTGCGGCCAGGATCTTGCCGGTATCGCAAAAGCCGCAGCTTTCCACCCCTGCGTCAGCGAATCCCTGGACTATGTCCTGGTATTCATCGGTCTGGGAAAAACCTTCGATAGTGATTACCTCGCTTCCCCGGATTTTGAAAGCCGGGATAAGGCAGGCCTTTACCACTTCGCCGTTGAAAATCACCGAACAGACGCCGCAGTGCCCGGAATAACAGCCGGCCTTTGCGCCTAAGAGCTGGAAGGTCCCCCTGAGTATGTCAATGAGCCTTTGTTCGGCATTGGTACGGATCACCACGTCTTCGCCGTTCAGTATGAAGCCTATAGTCATGCGCCGTCTCCGGTCTTTTTAAGCTGCGCCGCTTCCCAGACATCCTCGGCAGTTACAGGGAGCTTTTCAAAAGGATGATCCATGGCCTGGGAAACGGCCTGGACATACGCCGCAGGGATACAGGAGAAAGGGAGTTCCCCTATGCCTTTAGGAGGGCTGTTGTCGTTCCAGAGGAAGTCGATATATATAGGAGGTATCTCCATGGGCCCTGAAATCGCGTATCCTCCCAGGAAGCCCCGGGAGATACGGCCCTGGTCGTAGTTCAAGGCGTCCCGGCTGCACCAGTCCAGGGCCTGGATTGCCGAGGTTTTAAGCGAATGCCGCGCCCTGGCCTGGGAATGGATCCTGCCGCCGTCTACGGCAATCCAGATCCCCCTGATCCTGGGTATCAGGGAGATAGCGTCGATTTCTATTTCCACCGCAGCAGCGCCCCATCCCGGCCTGGCGAAGGCGTTGGGATCAGCGGGCTTTTCATTGTTTTCGCGTCCCCAGGGGGCGGTTTTTCCGGGCCGTACAGAACGGCGCACGGTTATAGGAAGGGGATCCCGGAAACGCTGTTTGCGTATAGCCTGGCAGCATTTTTCCACAAGCCTGGTAATTACCGTAATATTCCGGGAAAGGCAGCCGGGGCCGGAATCGGGCGCGCCGCTTCCGCATTGCACCCTGACTTGGGCCGCGTTTACCGCGAGGATCTCTGAGGCGAAAGTCCGCCATATACGGATGTTTTCAGCCCCTGCTGAGGCGATGCTGGTTTTTATTTCCAAGGCGCCGTCTTTTTCCAGTGTCAGCTCGACGCTGTAGGCGCCTTTGTCGGATCCGCTGTAGAGCAGGCCTGAACCCTGGTAGGCGGCGGCGATTCCCATGCCCCTGAGGGGTTCGGAGTTGATGTCCCATTCCCTGCCCTGCCTGCTTCTCCTGAGCAGCTCATAGGAAGCCCAGCGGCGGTAATAACCGCTCATAGCCGCCGCTGTATCAATGAGTTCCGTTACAGGCGCCTGGTTTTTAAGGGGTATGCCGATAGCGAGGCTGCTGTTTTTGGCCAGACAGTTTTTTTTCCGCCATTCAGCGGGGTCCTCTCCAAGGCTGTCCGCTATACGGGATACATGGCGCTCAATGGCAAAAAATCCCTGTGAAAGGCCGAAGCCCCCCAGGGGGCCCTGAGGGGGGATATTGGTTTTTACCGCAATTCCCTGAAGGTCGATTTTACCCAACCGGTAGATTCCCAGGCATCCCAGGCAGGTATGATCCAGGATTTCGCCGGTAAAGACGTTCCGCGCCCCTGTTTCCGCTGTTACCCGGATCTCGGTCCCCAGGATTTCCCCTTTACTGCCCAGGGCGCTGCGGATGTGAATCTCCGTCCTGTTCCGTTTCGGGGAGTAGCGGTAATCCTCTTCCCTGGTAAGCATGAGTTTTACCGGCTTCCCGGTGATAAAAGCCCCTAAGGCGGCTTGGCAGGAAATAAGAGAAGGGTACCAGAGCTTCCCGTCCAGATGCACCCCGATTTGCGCAGGGTCCACATCCACCGCAGAGGGCTCCATCTTTAGAACCTTCGCCGCCGAACGCTTTACATGAAAGGGCCATTGGGTGGCGGTATGGATGGTTATTTTCCCGTTCCCGAATACCGCTACTGCCCCGTGGGGCTCCGAATACCAGTGCTCCTGGATGCCGGTGGTATAGACGCCTTTTACTACGGATTCGGCGCCCGCGAAAAGCGGTTCCGGATCCCCTTCGGTGTATTCCCGTTTTTTCGCGATACTCTCTTCAGAGACCGCATTGCCGGAAAAATCAGGAACTTCTTCCCTGACAACAGCAGTACACCTGCCGGCGTAGTCTTCAAGTTTCGCCTCATCAGGGCCTACCAGAAGGGCCACAGGTTCGCCGATGTACGAGACTGTGTCTGACGCAAGGATAGGGACAGGAAAATCTTCAAGCTGGTTTTTCCCGGGAATCTGGGCCGCTGTTATAAGGGTATAGGAGCCGGGGAATTTAGGGGTTTCTATGCTGACCAGACGGCCCCGGGCAGCAGGGGATCGTATAGTCAGGGCATACAGCATGCCTCTGACCGATATATCTTCAACAAACACAATTATAGAATAGTATACGCAAAACCCAGTTCTTTGACCACCGTGATAACCCGTTCTACCTGGGCGTCTGTCATGCCCGGCCAAATGGGAAGGGATATGACCCTGCGGAAAGAAGAGAGGGATTCGGGAAAATCCTCATCTTTGAGCTTATAGCGTTTTTTATAATACGGCATCGTATGGAGCGGGATAAAATGGACCGACACGCCGATTCCCTGTTCCTGGAGTTTTTCAATAAATTCATTCCTCGTGATGCTAAGCCTTTCGGGATTGAGCCGTAAGGGATAGAGGTGCCGGGCGTCCCCGGGGCCGGACGGGGGAATAGTGAAGTGTTCGTCCCCTGTAAAGGCCCTGTCGTACATTGAGGCTATGTCCTGCCTCATAGCCAAAAACCGCATGACCCTGGAAAGCTGAACCCTGCCGATGGCGGAAAGGATGTCCGGTATATTGTACTTGAAACCCGGCGCTGTTACTTCGTAGTACCATGAGGCTTTGGTATCTGTGTAGCGGTTCCAGACGCTCCGGTCTATGCCGTGGGAACGCATAACCGACATGCGTTTGATCATATCGGGGTTCCCGGAAGCGATCATGCCGCCTTCGCCTGTGGTAATCGTTTTGGTGGCGTAAAATGAAAACACCCCGGCGTCCCCTGCGGCGCCTGCGAACGAGCCGGCAGGAACACGGGGGCCTGGCGGCAGGGGCGACGGAAAGGAGTGGGCGGCGTCTTCAATTACCTTGAGCCGGTATTTTTCCGCAATCGAAAGAACTGCCTCCATATAGCAGGGAAGCCCGCCGTAGTGGACCGGAATGACGGCCTTGGCTTTTCCGGGAGGGAGTTTTTCCAGTGTTGCTTCCAGCTTCACGGGATCCAGGTGGAACGTTCCCGGCGCGACATCGACAAAAACCGCTTCAGCCCCCAGATAGCGCGCTACTTCCGCAGTAGAGGTGAAAGTATAGGAAGGGACCAGGACCAGATCGCCGGGACCTATGCCGCAGGCCTCCAGGGCCAGGTGGAGCCCTGATGTAGCGGAATTCACCGCCAAACAGGGGGTTTTCACAAAAGCCCCGAATTCAGACTCAAAGGCGAGCGTTTCTTTTCCTGTAGTCAGCCAGCCTGAGCGGAGGACCCTGATTACAGCTTCTTCTTCTTCGTTCCCCGTAAAAGGCCGGGAGAAGGGTATGGGTTCGGCGCGGTTAACCATGGACAGGGCTCAGGGCTTCACAGGCGTAACTGGGGACCGCCGCTTTCAGGATTTCCCTGAGAAGGGCGCTGTCCCGGTATTTTCCGGCCTGTAACGGATTCAGACTGCAGACGGGCCTGAGGGCTTCCAGGAGTGAAACCATGTCCGGCCTCCCGGGGAGCTTCCGGTCCACTTTAAGAATCCGGTCGAAAGGAGTGGGCATAGGTTCTTCATCGTCCCACCAGAGCTTTTCATCCAGCCTTTCGCCAGGCCGCAGCCCGGTGTATTCGATTTTGATATCTTCCTCAGGAATAAGGCCGTAGAAACGGATCATCTGTTCCGCCAGATCCCGTATCCGCACAGGTTCGCCCATGTCCAAGAGGTAGAGGTTGCCGTTTTCACCCACCCCTCCTGCTTTGAGCACCAGGGAACAGGCTTCCGGTATGGTCATGAACCAGCGGCGCACGTCGGGACGGGTGACTGTCACCGGCCCGCCTTTTTCGATTTGCCTCTGGAACAGGGGCATAATCGAACCCCTGGAGCCCAGAACATTGCCGAAACGCACTACCATAAAGGATGAACCCGAAACGCCTGCCGCGGCTTCGTCCTGTGCTGCCTGCAAAACAAGCTCCTCGCAAAGGTACTTGGAGACGCCGTACACGGAAACAGGCTCCACTGCCTTGTCGGTGGTTATATGGACAAACCGCTTTACCCTGTGGTTTCTCGCTGCCGTTACGAGGTTGTCTGTGCCGAAGAGGTTGTTTTCGATGGAAGCCACAGGGTTTTCCTCCATCATAGGCACATGCTTGTAAGCCGCTGTATGGAAAACCACATCGGCCCTGAGGTGGGCCAGGATCCAGTCCATGTACTCCCGGTCCTTGAGGTCCCCGATTACAGGCACCAGGACGGCCTTTTCGCCGACTCCTTCTTCCTGGAGAAGCCGGAGTTCCCTGTCGATCTGGTAAATCGAATTTTCCCCGTGGCCGAAGAGGTAGAGCCTTGAGGCCCCTCCTGAAAGGAGCTGCCTGCAGAGTTCGCTGCCAATGGAACCCCCCGCGCCGGTCACCAGGACCCGCTTGCCCCTGAGGTACGCCAGGCTCTGCCTGAGGTTGACCGCTACCGGGGTACGGCCCAAAAGATCCTGGGGATCAATGGACCGGGTCTGGATAAAGTGGGCGTCTCCTTCGATAATCTGGGAAATTCCCGGGAGTATACGGATTTTTTCGAATCCCGCGTTTTTGAGGATCTGGTAGATGTCCTTGAGGTATTCTTTCGAAGCGCTTGGGATAGCGATAATGGCTTCGTCCGCAGGGTGGAGGCGGAGGAGCCGCGCAACGTCCCGTATAGGCCCCAATACGGGGATACCGTTCATACGGCGGCCTATTTTTTCAGGATCATCGTCCAGAAAAGCTACGACTTCCCCGTAGATCCCCTTTTCCCGTATCTCTTTCGCAAGGGTCTGTCCGGCGAAACCGGCGCCGATAATGTATAAACGCCCGGATTTGAATGTAGTCATCTTTTGTTTGGCAAAAAGCCGGTCTCTTTACTTTTGCGGCGCTGTTTCCAGAACTTCAAACGCAAGGTCGATGGTAAAGGAATCGTCATAAAGATCCAGCTTTATTTTTGCTCTCCCTTTTCTTTTATCGACCTTTATTATC
>JAITEW010000240.1 GCA_031281855.1 Treponema sp. | reverse complement strand
ATTACACTAAGTCCCACGGGCTCCTAGAGCGGTACTGGCAACTCAAAGACGAAGGCAGGACGGAAGGCTTCGTAAAAGGCTTAACAACAGGTAGAAAAGAAGATTTTGCAAATGGCTTCACAAAGGGCAGGGAGGAACAACATAAGCGGGCGCGGGAAGAAGCCCAGAAGCTGAAACAGATGGGAGTTTCGTTTGGCATCATTGCGACGGGTTTCGGGCTTTCGCCTGAAGAAAATAGAGAAACGTTAATCGCCCTGGAGCTTGTAGGGTATTTATAGGGTATATTGATTACTCATGCGAGTCGCAAGTTCTCAAAAACACACTATGTGTGGTGTATAGTGAATTATTAATACGCTATATATAGTGTCGAATTTGAGAAAAATTCACTAAATTTGGGGAATTTGCGACTCTCAAGATTACTCTACAAGCTCTTAGTAAAGACTCTGTTCAAGCCGTTCCCTTTCCAGCCTGATATTGAGGTTCCCGCTGTCCAGGGTCTGCGCGTATTCCAGAACTCTAAGGCTTTCCCGCTCCTGGCCCAAGGCGCGGAGGCAACGGGCTATGCGTAGCTGTATTTTTGCGGCGTCCGAATTTTTCCGTACCAGCGCGACGGCCCGTTCATAACTTCCCAGAGCCGCAGTGTAAGACCGCTTTGCCTCCAGGAGCCGTCCGAGATTGGCGCTTATTTCCCAGGAATCGCCGGCGTTTGCCCTGGCCTTGAGCAACTCCTCCGCCGCGTCAAGCCGCCCCTGCCTGATATGCTCCAGGGCCTGCTGTAAGTCTAGCCAGGAACCGGTAAAGCCGTTCCGTTCCGCGGCCCGGAGCAGGGGCGGGACCTCATCATACCGCCGCTGGAAGGCAAAGTAGTACCCGGCCCATTGATAGAGGGCTTCGCTATCGGGATGGTGGTTTAGGAGCAGCCAGGTTTCCGGAACCATCCGGTCTATAGTCCACCCCTCCCGGCGGCGGCGGAGGAGTTCCAGGTCCGCCAGGGGTTCCCGCCCGGGCAGGACGGAATCTTCCAGGATGACGGCGGCTCTGGGAGCGGGGAGGAGCCGAGTATACCGGATTATGCCGAAAAGATGTTCCCGGTCCAGGGCAAGGAGACGCTCCAGGAGGGCGGTCTTTTCATCCGTGTCCTGCGCGGTGGAAGCCAGGTTGTAGAGACTGCGTATCCGAATGTCCCGGGCGATGGTACGGCCGCCTTCGGAGGAACCCTCTGGGGGCAAATCGGGAAGGTCCGGCGCGGACAGGACGGTCCAAAGGCTCCGGGCGGCGTCTTTTTGTCCGGCAAGAACCAGGGCATCCGCCCGGCGGGCTATACTCCGATCATCGGTGAAACGGGCAAAGAGGTCCGCCGCCCGCCCAGGATCGCCGAAATCGTAGAGTAACTCCGCCCCAAAACGCGGGACTTCCCCGGCGTTTCCGCTCCCCTCTGGCTGTTCCAGTAGGGGCGCGAGGCGTTCTAGGGCTGTAGGCGCGTTTTTTTTCAGAACGGCGAGGATGGCGGCATCCAGTATCAGGGATTCCCGGCCACGACGACGTTCCGCCCCAACCTGAAGAAGCGCCTCTCCATCGGGAATGGTCAGCGCCCGGCTGGGATTTGCCAGGTCGCCAGTAAGGACATAGGCGCTCAGTGCAAGGGGCGCAAGGCGGAGCTCCCCGCTTATGACGGCGGCATATTGCCTCACCGCATCGGCGGTTGCCCCTGAAAAGGGCGGAGAAGCCCCGGCGTTCTCCCGCAGGGCGGAACGGGTTACCGCTTCGATAACCACAGCGGCCAAGGACCCGGAATGGGGGAAGGAGGCGGCGATCCTGACAGCGGAAGATCGGTAGGCAGCTAGGGCGGCGTCGCTTCCGGACCAGGAGCGGCCCGCGCCGGAACCCGCCGGCCCGGCGTAGCCTGAAGCCAAAGCCCGCCGCCTTTTGAGGACCGAAAGGTGGGATTCCACCCCCAGGGCGCTTTTTTCAAGTTCATCAAGAAGACGGGTCAGCTTTTCGACGTCTTCAGGCCCGGCGGCGATGGAATCCTGCGCGGTCTGGTCATACTCCCGCAGTTTTTGGAAAAAAACACTTTCCTCCGGGATGTTCCGGGACGGAAAGAGACTTTGGCCTGAATATTTGACGAAGACGGCCAAGACCCCGCCGGTTATCAGCGCGATAATGACGCCGGCAATACAGGTTTTCCGCAATACTCTGCGCACAGAAGACCGGGTAAGGGGTTGTTTAGTATGCCGCCAGGATTCTTTGCGTATCCGCTTTTTGAAAAGAGAGGCCATATCCGCCCTTATGTTTTGGAAACGCCAGCCCGCTCGTTCTGGAGGGTTTTGCGTATGCTGTCCAGAACACCATTCACAAACCGGAAGGAATCATCGGCGCCATATTCCTTGGAAATGCCTATAGCTTCGTCGATGACGATGGAAGGGGGAACATCATCCTGATACATAAGGGTATAGGTACTCATTCTGAGGATAGCCAGATCCACCCGGTTAAGCCGGGAAAAATCCCAATTTGTAAGATGCGCTTTTATCATGGAGTCCACTTTTTTTTTGTTTTCTATAGTACCGGCTATGAGCAGCCGGGAAAAATCCAGGATTCCCTGATCCAATTTTTCCCGCTTGTCTCCCAGCCAGGCAAAATCCAGCAAACCCTCAGGAATTCCGGCGGTTTTCTCCCCGCCGGAAGCCTCCCAGGAATAAAGCGCCTGGAAGGCGAGTATTCGGCCTTTTCTTCGGGACGCCATATTACCAGTTCAGGTTGTTATCGTAAATCTTAATAACCGCTGCCTGCTTCCGCAGCTCCTCAATTAATTCCTGACTGACCTGCACAAGACGTTCCTGTTGTAGCCGCGTTCCGATGTACTGTCTAAGGGTCATTTGACTGCCCGGCTGGGCTATGTCATCCAGATTGAGGGGTTTCATCTCGTAGGTTTCGGTTATTTTCATGATAAAAAAGCCCCGGGGAGTTTCAATCATCCGGGAAACTTCCCCCTGTTTCAGGTTGAACGCCGCTTCAAAGAGTTCCGTCCCTACCACCTGCTGACCCTGAGGATTCCTCGGCAGGTAGCCGAAGTCGCCGCCTTGGTAGCCCGAATTCGGGACTTGGGCCTTGAGGGACGTTTCGTCGAATTTCGCCGGATTAGACCCAATTTCCCTGACCAACCGCTCCGCCAGCTCTTTCGCCTTAGCCCTGGCGGCGGCATCGCTTCCGGGTGGGACCTGAATCATGGAAATACGCACCGTTTCCGGCCTGATAAACTGGGCCTTGTTGAGGTTGTAGGCGTTGAGGATCTCAGCTTCCGTGGCGGGCTGAACCGGCTTCTTGGTCATGATGTACTTTTCTATGGTAGCCTGGTTGCGGTACTGTTGCTTGTAGGCGTTCATCTCCAATCCGGTCTGATTCCGTATTTCCACCGCTAATTCCGCGTCCGAAAGCTGACGCCCATAGGTTTGAAGCGCGCCGGCCCGTATCGCCTGGGTTACTTCATTCTCCGTCACCATAAGCCGGTCCCGTTCCGCCGCTTGGAGAACAAGCCTTTGGTTGATGAGTTCGTTCAGTACCTGCTTGCGTTCATCCACCGTTAATTTCCTCCGGTACTGGGCTTCCAGCTGATCTACCAGAGGCTTGAGCTGGCTAACCGGAATAGGCTCGGTCCGGGTTAACTGTATCTCCGCGGCAGGCTGTAAATTAAGTTGAGCAGACGCAAAGGCCCACGGAAAGATACCAAGATAAGCTAAAATAAAAAACCGCTTCATATTCATATAATTTCCTCTTATCATTTTACGATATAGTAATGTGTTTGGCTATATAAAGTAAGGAGGGGGAAGTCTCCCCCTAGCTCCGGCCCTTCGGTCCTCCGCTCCCCCCTCTACGCTAACCTTGCCCCATAAAGTCGAACAGTTCCCTATAGTCGTAGAAGCTGTAGAATTTCTGGAG